>CALHZJ010000001.1 GCA_938041005.1 uncultured Candidatus Saccharibacteria bacterium
CGATGGCAAGAGGCTGTAAGTCGCACGCTTTTAAAATCGTTGTACATTTTTATAAAAAACTGTTGACACGGCGTATGCGCTTATGTTAATTTAAAAGCAATCATTACTATGTAGTGAAAACAAACAATAAATTGGGTGAGGGACCAATGTCATGTAATATGCCAGAATAGGTATAAACTATTCGTATATAACAAAAACAAATTGGGAGGAAAAAATGTTATATAAAAACAAAATAAAAGTACAAAACATATTAAAGAGCGCAGTAGCTTTGATGCTTATGCTCACGCTGTCTTTATCTACAGCTTTGTCACCACTGGCTAAAGCAGAAGAAGCAAGGTACACGTGGAAAAATTTAACGTCAGTGCCAGGTTATAGAATGGAAATAATTTATATTAGTCCAGACGGCTCGAAACTTTTTGCCATGGAGCGGGATGCTGCTCATAACACAACAGACTTATGGATGTCTGCGGATGATGGGACTACTTGGAGAAAAATATTTTCGAAGCAGATATCAGTAACAACATTCATGGATGACGTGTCAATTAGTACGGACGGGTCTAAGATAGTATTGAGATCTGGAAATTATTTCGGCATATCAACAGATGGCGGTCAGAGTTGGACGGATAAGGGACCAGAGCCAGAAGGTGTGAATGTACGTATTAGCCCAGACGGCTCCTTTTTAGCTAGCTGTTCTGGTAGTCGTGCTACTGGCCTTATAACCCACATTTCTACTGACGACGGTCAGACCTGGACTCAGAAAGGTACTAATAATGTGATGTGCCCTAAGTATGCGTTTAACAACGGCACAATTATTACTACAATTTACGACAAGATAGCGCGATCAACTGATTATGGTCAGACCTGGACGGAAACCCCTGATGTTTTAAACGTGAAGTCATTCAGTAATAACGGAAATAACGTATTTAATGAAGATAGGATTTCGTTGGATGGTGGTAACCACTGGACTCCTTCAAACGCTCCAATCTCAGCTGGCTACACATTCTACCAGACGGGTATTAGTGATGATGGTAAGAAGTTATTTGTTACTGCTAGGTTGGTTGCTGCCGGCGTTAGAAAAACGACACTTCTTACATCAGTAGACGGAGGCAGAACTTGGCATTCGGAAGATCTTAGCGACAGTATTACAGCTATGTCGAATGACGGATCTAAGTTGTTTAATGCGTACATTGAGAACGGTAGATTTGTCTACCGTGTAGGAACTCTGCCGACATCTCAGCCTGTAACTCCTGGCTCAGGTGCAGGTGGGGCTGTCACCCCATCCACAGGCTCTACTTCTGCCACTCTTGGACAAAAACCAGGAAAAGCGTCAGGGCGTTTGGCTGAAACAGGAACTTCAACTTGGACGGTCGGTGGATTAGCTGTTATCGCCGTCGCAGCTGGTGCGTTGGTGCTGAGAAAACGGCTGTAAAAAATTAGGTCATAGACGGAGCGAGCTTTTGAGATTCAATCTCATCATAAGGCTCACTCTTTTTCATACTGGAAAGTAAATAAATTGATAATAAAATAAGTTCGCTTTTTTGATTTGGTGTAAAATAACGGATTTTTCTGTTGATTCGTCGTTGTGCGATTTCGCTGGCAATGTCAATGAACTTCCAAAACAGTACAGAAAGTGATTCTCTGAG
>CALHZJ010000002.1 GCA_938041005.1 uncultured Candidatus Saccharibacteria bacterium
TCAACCAAATCGCTGGCATTATCCGTAGCATTCTTCATCGCCATCATACGCATAGAATGTTCACTGGCGCGAGCGTCAAGCAACGCCTGCAACAGTCGCGCACCAACCAAGCGATACGCCACCGCATCCAAAACCTCTGGAATGCTCGGCTCATATTTGGCGTCAGAAATCGTGTTAGAAACTTCACTCGGATCAACCAAGATTTTCGTTCCTGCTGGCAATAATCTGTCCAATTCAGCAGTCTGAACCATGCTATTGACAAAACGCGTATAAACAAGCGTAACCGCATCAACTTCGCCATTTTCAAACATATTTACTGCCGTGTTCAAAATCGTGTGGAACGTCAATCCAGACGGCTGATCTGGCAAATCTTCATACGTACCGATGATTTTCGTATCTTTAAGACGCGTTGCGAATTGCGAAGCTCGCCGACCAATCGTCAAAGTCAAGTTCTCAATTCCGCGCTCGTCATCACGCTTTAATAGCTCTAAATACTTCTTTAAAACATTGGTGTTGTATGCGCCAGCCAAACCTTTGTCGCTGGCCACCACGATAATCAATCGCTTATTTATCTTTCGCCTAACGAACAGCGGGTGATTGTCGGTTGCGCCTTGGCTCGCCAAATAAGACAGCAATTCTTCCGCCGCCATAGTGTACGGCGCAGAAGCTTTGTCCGCCTCTTGAGCGCGACGCATTTTACTAGCCGCCACCAATTGCATAGCCTTGGTGATCTGCTTGGTCGAGTCCACCGAACGAATGCGATTTTTCAGCGCGCGAGTGCTCGGCATGAATTACTCCTCAAATCCTTTCGCTATTTCTTTCGTAGCTTCGTCAATCAATTTCAATTGATCATCCGAAGGCTTATCGCCCTTGTTTAGCTCACGCATAGCATCTTTAGAATTTTTCCAGAGATAAGTCAATAGGGCAGACTGCGCGTCCTTAATCTTAGAAACTGGAACATCGTCAAACATACCGCCAGTCACCGCGTGGATGCTGACAAATTGCTCCCAAACGCTCATTGGCTGATATTGTGGCTGCTTCAAAAGTTCAGTGAGTCGCTGACCGCGGTCAATTTGAGCTTTTGTCGCGTCGTCAAGATCTGAGCCGAATTGAGCAAATGACGCCAATTCCCGGAACTGAGAAAGACCGAGCTTCAAGTTTCCGCCGACAGATTTAACGGCTTTCGTCTGAGCTGCGCCACCAACACGAGAAACTGATAGACCGGCTGAGATGGCTGGGCGAATGCCTTGATAGAACAAGTCGGTTTCCAGGAAAATCTGACCGTCAGTAATAGAAATCACGTTGGTTGGAATGTAAGCGGAAATGTCGCCAGCCTGCGTTTCGATGATTGGCAGAGCCGTCAAGCTTCCCGCGCCAAGTTCATCTGACAATTTAGCCGAGCGCTCCAATAGTCGTGAGTGCAAATAGAAGACGTCGCCTGGGTAAGCTTCGCGTCCTGGTGGACGGCGCAACAATAGCGACATCTGTCGATAAGCCACCGCGTGCTTGGTCAAATCGTCATAAATCATCAATGCGTGACCGCCGTTGTCACGGAAATATTCACCCATAGCTGTACCAGCGTAAGGCGCCAAATAAAGTAGAGAAGCCGCGTCAGACGGACTGGTTGCGACGATAATCGTCTGATCCATCACGCCTTCTTCTTTCAATCGGTCGACCAACCTGGCAATCTTCGACAATTTCTGACCAATCGCCACATAAACGTTCACCACGCCAGTTTTTTGACGAGCCTGGTTAATCATCGTATCGATAGCAATTGCTGTCTTACCAGTTTGACGGTCGCCGATAATAAGCTCACGCTGACCACGACCGATCGGGAACATCGCGTCAATCGACATAATACCGGTCATCAGGGGTTCGTGAACTGACTTACGACCCATCACGCCAATAGCAGGACGCTCAATCAAACCACGTTTCTTCGTCTTAATCGCTGGACCGTCGTCAAGAGGTCGACCTAGCGGATCAACCACTCGCCCCAATAATTCTTCGCCGACAGGAACGTCTAGCACCGAACCTTTGCGGCGAACGCTGGCGCCAGCCTTAACCTTATCTTCACCGCCAAGAATCACCGCACCAATTTCATCTTCCATCAAGTTCAAGGCAAACGCCTCAACCGTACCGCCGTCAGTTTCAATTTCCAGCACTTCGCTATAACCAGCGCTACTCAGACCGTGCACCCAAGCCACGCCGTCACCAACGCGAATAACCACGCCAGCATCTTCCAAACCTTCCGTCGCCTCCAGCTGCGCGATTTTTTCCCGCAGGCTTTTGGCTAATTCTGTCACATCAATCTTGCTCATTTTTCCTCCTAGATTTTCTTCGCCCGCAAGTCGTTTAACTTCTTCGAAACCGTTGCGTCCAGTGTTGCGGTCGGCGTTTGTAGCTTAAATCCGCCAATCAACGTCGGGTCAATTGATTCTCTTAGCGACACTTTTGGCTTGCTATTTTTATCGCTCGCCGCAGTCGCCAGAAATTGTTCTATTTTACGCCTTGTGCTGTCATCAAGCGCTCTCGCACTCTCGACCGACGCTACAATTTCACCACGCTCAGCCAACTCAGCCTCAATATCTCGCACCAACAAATCAACTTCACGTTCGTGCTTTTCGTAAATCAAAAGACCAGCAATTTCTTCCAACACCGCGTCATTGCCAGCTAAAATTTGTTCAGCTGCGTACTTTGCCAACTTTCTCCTGGACACTAATCTCATCTATTCAGCCTCCTCAAGCGCTTCCGAAATCAGCTTCGTATCTTTCTTCGCATCAATTTTCTCGCCCAAAACCTTGCCAGTCGCTTCAGCCACCAACTCTAATGTCGAATTGTGCAGGTCTTTCTTAGCGTTTTCAATCTCTTGAGCAATCGTATTATGCGCTTCTTTAATCAAAGCTTCAGATTTAGCGGTAGCCTTTTTAGCCGCTTCTTCAACGACTTCGGTCGCTTCTTCTCGAGCAGACGCCACGATGTCGCTAGCTTGCGCTCGTGCTTTTCGCATCATTTCGGCGGTCATTTCTTCAGCTCGGTCGGCATTTTCCTTAGCAGATTTTGCCGCCGCGTCAGCCGCTTTCAAGTCTTTTTCTCGCTTGACGAGCATTTCCATCATTGGCGGATAGACAAACTTACGAAGAACAAATAGCAAGATTAAAAATGCTACCGTCTGAAACGCCAACAGCGCCCAATCAATACCCAGCGAATCAAACAAACCAGCTTTTTCCGATGCGCCAGAATTGGCAAATTGTGTTAATATTTTCTCCACAATTTACTCCGAAAACTACATAACTTTGCCGACGATTGCTGCGACGAAACCGATAATAGCAATAGCGTCGATGAATGAAATACCCAAGATCATCATTGTGCGTAGGTCGTTGATTTTTTCTGGGTTACGACCAGCGGCGTTCATGGCTGCTGCGCCAACGATTGCAGCGCCGATTGCTGCAAATGCAGCTGGGATTGCGTAGGTAAGTGCAAATGATAATGCTTCCATTGTTAATATTCTCCTTTTAGTTAATTATTACCTAATTTAATCACTCTCTGATATCGCTAATTTATTAGTTTCAGCAGAGGAGTGAACTTCATCAATTGGCTCGTGTGAATCATGGTGAGCCAGCCCCAGGGAAATAAACACAGTTGATAGCATAAAGAAAATATATGCCTGAATACCGCCGATAAATAACTCAAAGAAATAGAATGGCTGCAGAGCTACGGGCGACAAAAACTTCGTCATATAAGCGATAATTGCCAAGAGAATTTCGCCAGCCAAAACGTTACCAAACAGACGGAAACTCAGCCCCAGCATTCGCGAGAACTCGGCCACCAATTCCAGAATGCCAACAAATGACATAATTGGATCACGCAGCGGGTTGATGAAATATCGCCCCAAATTTCCCTTAAAGCCAAGATATTTAAACGCGTAAACCTGAGCCGCGATAATCGTTACAATTGCCAAACCGAAAGTCATATTAAGATCTGCCACGCCACCGCGAAATAGAGGAGTGTGATGCTCGCCAATTGTAATCGGACCAACAATCGGCAAAAGCCCCAGCCAGTACTGCGCGACGATAAAGAAAAACAACGTAATACAAAGCGGAGCAACTTTACGCGCCCATTTTTGGTCTGGAATAACTTGGCAAACCGTATTATAAAGTCCGTCGAACGTCCACTGAATTAGCCTTGTGATAAAATTATGTTTCTTTTTACCTAAAACCGCCGCACGAGTACGGAACATTGCCCACACCAGTACGATCAATCCCAAGAATCCCATCAAGTGTGAATTCGTAATAGATACGCCAGCAATATTGAAAACTTCGTCAACCTTTACTGAAATATGCGGACCAGCGCTTGCCATATAATCGATCATTTTTTCAACTCCTGCTGTTTAATTTTAGCAATTTGCAAAGCTACGAGAATCACTGAGATAATCGCGCCAGAAATAATTCCAGCAAGTAACCATCTCATCTTCATTCCGCTGACATTATCCAGCCACAATCCCAACAAAGTTAAGCCAATTGTTGGCAAAAACATTCGCCACATTGTACCAATCATCGTCCTTGCCAAAATCATCATCGCGCCAGAATCGCCTGTATCATTAGCCGAAATGTCAGTTTCTTTTACCATTACTTTCCACTATATCAATCTGTTATACTATTTTGCAAGATGCCACGACGAAATTATTCAAAAAATAGTCAAAAAGCCCAAAAAACATCATTGATGTCAATTTCAGGGTTGGCTAATTGCCAGAAGAAGCGTCGATTCTCAACAGAGATAAAAGCCCGCCAAGCAGCAGAAATCCAAGAATTAGCAAACCCGAATTTGTCGATTGATATATATCACTGCGAGTGGTGTAAAAATTGGCATTTGACGTCGAAGAATTCTAAATAGACGTAACCGTTATGTTATAATTGGAAGTGTTATTAAATAGGGGAATATATGAGCGAAGACACAACGAACAACCATCAAGACACAAAAGTTGTCGTATATAACACTAGCTGGTGTGCGTTTTGCCACACGGAAATGGAATGGCTGAAGAAGTTGGGAATTGATTTTGTTTCCAAAGATATCGAGGCTGATCCTGGCGCAAAAGAAGAGTTACTAAATAAAAATGGCGGCAATTTCCAAGGCGTGCCAGTAACAGATATTAACGGGGAATTAGTGCTTGGTTTTGATCGACCGAAACTACAAGATTTGCTACGAAAAAACGGCTTACTAGCCGACTAATTTTCTTAAAACGATTCAAGATTTTCCGTCAAATTCTGGCGGAAAATTTTTATTCTGCGCCAATTTGCACAACTTTGCCGCCAAGTTTTTCGCGGAAATAATTATCGTGGCTGACGTAAAGAATCGCGCCGGAATACTTGACCAACGCCGTTTCCAGCTCTTCGATGCTCGGCAAATCCAAATGGTTCGTCGGCTCGTCCAGAACTAGCAGTTGCGGGTCGTTCGCCAGCATAGCAATAATCTGAAAACGCGCCTTTTGACCGCCAGACAAGCGAGCCAGCGGCGTCATTCGATCGGCGTCAGTGAACAAATAGTCAGCCAAAAGCTGCCGAATTTTCGTATCGGAAATCGACAAATTGCGGCTCATATACAATTTTTCAATTGCTTTTTCTAGCGGATCAGACAGATATCGCTCGTCAATTTCCTGCTCATAAACACCAATTCGAACCTGCGGATCAAGGAAAATATCGCCAGAATAAAGAACAGGACCACCGTCAAAACTCTTGCCCGACGCCAAAATCATCCGAATCAATGTAGTCTTACCAGCGCCATTGCGACCTCTAATTTCAATCGCTTCACCTTCACGCAAATCAATATTCACGTCCTCAAACAATATCCGCTCACTAATCCCAACTGCCACATTTTCCGCACGAACCAACACATGCTGACTGCGGCTGGACGCATCTTTCATGCTCAGGCGAATATTACGTGACTTGAATTTTCCGTAACGCTCGGCCGATTTATAGTCCAATTGACTAGCAGATTCTTTGTCAATCCAAAACGTCGGCTTTTCCATTTCCGACAATTCCTCCAACTCCGCCCGCGCCTCGTTCTCCAGCCGCTTAAATTTCTGAATCGTGCCAGGATTACGCGACTTTTCCTTAAGTCTTTGATAGTCCAAAACTTTTTGTTTCAGGTTAACAATTCGCTTCTCAATCTGCTCAAAATTATTCATTCCAGCCGTCGTCGCTTGAGCATTCTGCTTCAAATACGCGTCGTAATTTCCGCGGTAGCTCACCGCTTGCCCGTCCTTAATCTCAACTATTCGATCAACTTGCCCAAGTACATCGCGATCATGCGTAATTATCAACATCGCTTGATGTGGCTGCGAATTCATCCAATCAATAAACTGCTGTTTCGCAACGTAATCCATGTGGTTTGTCGGCTCGTCAATCAGCGCCAAATGCGCCTCCGAGTGCATAATTTTAACAATCTCAACTAATCTTTTCTGCCCACCAGACAAGGAAGAAATCTTCCGATTACCATAACCATCTAATTGAAAATTGCTCAGCTCTCGCTCAATTTTTTCTTCAACTTGATAAAATCCTTTTTGGTCAAATCGCTCCAGAGCCTGTGTATATTCTTCAATCTTTCGCATATTGTCGCCCATAGTCAGCGGATATTCATCGATGATTTTCTTTAGCTTGGAATATTCTGGAAGTCCGCCAAGAATATACGACATAACCGTTTGATCGCCCAAACCATGATGTTCCTGAGCGGTAGTCGCAACCGTAATGCCACGGCGAAAAACAACCTCTCCAGTATAATCAGTATCTTTTCCGCTCAATATTCCAAACAGCGTCGACTTACCAACGCCGTTACGACCAACCACGCCGACTTTCTCGCCATCGTCCACACTAAACTTGACGTCTTTCATTAACGTCTTATCGCCAAAACTTTTTTCAGTAATGTGAATGTCGGCTATCATCTAACTTATTATAACAGAGACAATTCACTTGTATTTATACAAGTTAATGTTATAATATAAATCTATGGAAAAGTCTCCGCATACCGGAAACGTCGTACTGCTTCCGACCGATCATATCTACAGAGAATTATCAAACAGCATAAGGTCTATTTCAGATGAACTCAAAGACGACACAGCCGAAAATATTCCTGAAACTTTAAGCAACTTGGAATTAAATCTTTCACTCATCGAGCAGCATGAAGACTTTAGTGATTTTCCTCTAGCATTCCGAATAATCGATGGCATATACGAAGTGACGAAGAGGAGTAGTTATATCGATCAATTAAAAAATCGTCCGTCAATAGTAGGAATAATTGAAAGATTAGCAGATTTAAGACCGAACGACCATCGCTTTAACCCAGACAACCCACACATGTCCCTCTTTGGGCATATAGAGAAAGCACAAACCATTATGAAAATCCTAAAATCATCAGAAAACTAAACCTGCTATAATATAATTCATGTCGAAGCCAAAAGCCAAAAAACCAGCCACACAGAATATTGTCAATCGTCGCGCACGGTTTGATTATGAACTTGGCGAAGAAATTGTAGCCGGCTTGGTTTTAACTGGAATGGAAGTACGAGCCGCCAGAGAAGGACACGTCCAACTTAAAGGCTCATTTGTTAGCTTAAGAAACGGCGAATTGTGGCTAAATAACGCCAGCTTTTCGCTGCGATTAAACGTTCGCGGAGAAGCAAATAGTCGCTCAGTCGACACTTCGGCGCGGAAATTGCTAGTCAGTAAAAAACAATTGTCCAACTTCACCGAAGCAAAAAAACAGGGAATGACAATTGTCCCGACCAAATTGTTGACCAACGGAAAATTCATTAAAGTTGTAATTGCACTCGGAAAAGGTAAGAAAAATTACGACAAGCGCCAAACCATCAAACGCCGCGACCAAGACCGAGAAACCAGACGACTCATCTCTAATAGATAGCCGCATTGACTACGAACCAGGCTCAAGATTTATTGATTTTCGCGCGCGTCAATTAGCTTTTGATAGAGCTTTTCAAGCTTCTTCACTTGACTTCGCTCCGTAAACTTGTTGGCTAATTTTTTACTTTCAGCGCTAAACTCCGCTTGTTTTTTCGGACTTTTTAGAATTGCAATTACTTTTTCCGCGACACTTTCTGGATTATTCTCTGCAAAATAGCCATTAACTCCGTCCTTCACGACCTCTGAAACTTCCTTGTCAATAATAACAATCGGCTTTCCAGCGTGAGCAGCTTCGTGAAGAACCCAGCCTTGCGTATCCTTAAGCGAAGGAAAAGTAAACACATTCATCACTTTATACGCCACACCCAAATCTTCTCGTGGCATAGCGCCAGTAAAGATAATCCTGTCCGCAAAATCCGTCTCAGCTGCCATTTTTTCCAAAGTCTTTCGATATTCAAAATCGCCAACAAACAACAGCTTTGATTTTGGACGAGCTTCGGCAATAAACTCGCTAAACGCCTGAATCAAAATTGGCAAATTCTTTTCCTCGCCCAAACGTCCAACAAAGCCAAACACTTCATCTTTTTCATCAAGACCCCATTGCTCGCGAAATTCTGCAACTCGCTTCGCGCCCGCCCGCGGAAGAGCATTCACTCCGTTTGGCATTAAAGTAACATCGTAGGTATAATCTTCAGTCTGCCAAGATTCCAATTGATCACGGCTTTTACGCGACAGGGCAATCACCGCATCCGCCTTACTGTATAAAATAGTAATGACGCGCTCAATAATATCTTTATTCCATTTCGTTACGCCATTACGCGGACGATATAATTTGGCAACTTCCAGCAAATCCTGTCCATTCAATTTTACCGACAATGGAAAAACCACTCCCGCCAACGCCAAAACTCCCGGCAAAACCGCAGGATAATGATCGACGAACTCATATAGATCCGTACAATGTTGGATAATCAAAGGAATATTATTTTTCTTCGCTGCCTTCACACCCAATAGCCCAATTTGCGACGGCGTAAAAATATGAACAACGTCCAGATGCATATTAGCAATTTGACGCTGCACCACAGGAGGGAAAAACACCGACGTGTCGTAATCATCAAAGAATGCACCCGTAATTGAACGGAAACGAATTATTCGACTATTCTCATCTTCGTGGAGAAGTTCGGCTTGCTTGGACGGACTAATAGACTTTGCTGGGCAAAAAACATAAACCTCGTGCCCCAAAGCTTCCAGCTCGCGCTTTAATGATTCAACAACGTAAACGATACCGTTAATGGACGGTCTGTAGCTGTCCGTAAAAAGTCCTATCCTCATAAT
>CALHZJ010000003.1 GCA_938041005.1 uncultured Candidatus Saccharibacteria bacterium
ACCCGCCTAAAGTCATCAGCGCGCTACCTTGCGGTGCAGAAATACTGAATCCTTTAGGTATTTTAGATTCCACCGCTGGGCCAGCGCCTGGATTGTGCGTCGCCCTGGTTTGCGTTTTAGGGAGATGGGCTGTTGTGTGTATATCAGCTATCACTATGTTACCGCGACGAATATAGTCACAAAATAGCACGCCGACTGGCTCTCTCTTCATAATTGTCGGTTCGACATTAAAATTCACGCCCTCATCAGTTCCTGGTGCGAAATCTGGCGAGGTAAAGATGTCGCGTATCTCTAGGTTCTCTAGCTTCGTCCCGTTTATCATATAAAGATAAACCATGGTTGATGTAGACGCTACAACAATGCCGAATCTAGTCGTTGGCGGCGTTCCTTGCTTAAATTGAACCCTCAAACCGTTTGGGTAGCGGCGAATGTCGCCCTCTGGCACGGTAATCGCAGCTATTCCGTTGTCAAAATTGCTATAAGTCCAGTTTTCGGCCGGCGTTGTCCACCCACTTGGCAAAACGCCGGTAAACTTGCCGATCGTAATCGATCGGTTCTGGCCGTCGCGGACGATCGGTATGATGTCGTTCGCTCTGGTGCTTTCTACCGGCTGAAATTGACTTATTTTTTGCTGTCCTGGGTTCATCTCGCTGATTCCTTTCGTTTAGCTTTATTATATCACTCTGATTCGCGTTCTCGGTTGTCCATATTGCGCTTCAAGTCTTGGATTCGCTTCGATAATCTCGGCCGTAGTATGTTGAACTTCAATTCTGCGGTCTCGAGCTTCTGCGTGATGGCGACAATCTGCATTTCTGGCGCGTCCATCGTCGCACTGAAGCCTTGATACTGCGTCAGCTCGCCAAGATGGATATCCAACGCCTCATACTTTGGCGACGCGAACGTCGCTTCTCCCGAGAATACCGGCTTGCTACCTCGCTGAATCTCGCCCTCGACCACCAACCTGGCGCTGGTTTCGTCTTTATAGCGGCTGTCGGATAGTTTTTTGAAGCCGCGGCGTATCTCGGCGATACTGCGGTCGTCTCGGCCGGCCACGACGAGCGTTTTGCCGTCTGCTTTTTCGCCACCAATAAATATCACGTCGTTCACCAGCTCCTCAATAGTCTTGACGAGCTTCGGTGTGCCGATGACGTTTTTGCCGCGCTGCAGCTTTCGCCTCACCGTCGTCGGCCTCGGGTGAGCATGCATGATGTTCTCGGCATAGTCGTAGTAATAGTGCCAGTCGGCCGGCATCGATTTGAACACAGCAGCGATGGCTTCGCTAATTGTCGTCACGTCATTAAAGCGAATGGTCACCTTGGTATCGGTATTCTCGATACTGGATTCGGTGTAGCGACAGCGTGCGCCTTGCTTCTGCGCGAAGTCTATCAGCTCGCGTAAGATGTCGCTTGGATCTTGCGAATAAAAGGCTCGCTTGTAGTCGCCGGGGCTTTCGTAAAGCGAGAACGCCAGATCCCAGCCGAAGTCTTGCCAAAACGGGCTATCGTGATAATTATTGTGCTGCAATCCCTGGCCGGTGGTAAAGCGGCCGCGCCTGTCCACTAATAGCTCTACTGGATATGGGAAGATGTTTTCGTATCGCGAACCACCGCGTGCCGACAGCTTTATGATGAAGCGTTTGCCGCTGGTCATACGTACGCTCTTGTCAAACGGTATGAATAATTTTTCGTACATGCCGCCGCCGACTGGCAGCACCGCAGCGCCGCCAGCTTCGAACGTTCCGTGGTTTATGTCGGTCGAATATGACAGCAGCTCTGCATACAGCGTAGTCATATTACCGCCGATGAAATCTTGCCTAGTTCCTGGTGAACACACTGAATAAAGCTCAATGCCGGCGACGGTCTTGCTGCCGCCGGTTACCTGTATGGTCTGAATTATTTCGTTGCAGTACCCCCATCGCCTCGAGCCGAAGCTCATCGTTGCCAGCCCGTACGGCTTATGCTGGTAGGCCACCTCCGCCTCGGTCTGCAGGTAAATGTTGTTTAGCTCCTGCGAGTGGCTGAGTACTGTCGCGGTCACCTGGCTATCGGTGTTTCCTGCCGACAACTCCCACTGGCTGAT
>CALHZJ010000004.1 GCA_938041005.1 uncultured Candidatus Saccharibacteria bacterium
CCAGTTGAAATTCAAGCGACACTACAGATGGCTAAAGAACTGTCAAACAATGTAGCCCTAGTTTATCAGCCACACCAAAACGTTCGCCAGCACGAAATAATTGGTCAATACACTGATGATATTTTCCATGATGCCAATGAAATTTACTGGCTGCCAACTTACTTAACTAGGGAAAATCCAGATTTACCAACTTTAACGCCGCAACAACTTGCCAAAAATATCGACAAAGAAAAAGTTCATTTTGCCGAATTAGACGATAATTTATGGCAAGAAATAACCGCAGCAAGGAACTCTGGCAAGCTCGTCCTGTGTATGGGCGCCGGTACAATCGACGGGTGGATTCGCGAGCAATTAGCTAAAAATTAGCGTCATCGATCATCGCCGCTGCCGTGAATCTTCCCCCGACTCTGGCGGCTGAGCAGTTTATCATTATTTCTGCGAGCCACTTCCTCTAAACTACAACCAAGCAAATGCGCTATAGAATTGACATACCAAAGCACGTCACCGAGCTCTTTCATTATTGCATCGCGGTCATTCTCTGAGATCTCGCCATTTTTATCACGTAGGATTTTCTTAAATTTCTCCATGACTTCACCAGATTCACCACTTAATCCCAATATCTGTGCCGTCAATCTCGCGTCAACATCGCCATATTTATGAGAATCTTTATCTGTTAAGGTAGAAATTGCTTTAGTTGAATAATCGTTAAATTGCATAATATTCCTTTCATTTATTAGCGCGTAACTCTTACGAAATTAATAGTTTTTCCTTCGCCAATCCACCTTAGCTCATAAGTCGTCATTATTTTATATTCGTCACTTAGCGCGGATTCATGAAGGTCAAAACTCAACTCTTTAATTTGCCATTTTTCTGTCACCAATTGCTCCAAGCTCCAGCAGAAAAAATTGTGATCGTCGTGTTTAATTAATAAAGATCCGTCCGATTCCAGCAATGAAGAATACTTCTTCAAAAAATTAGGATGAGTCAAGCGGCGCCCAGCGCTATGCTTCCTCGGAAACGGATCAGGAAATGTTACCCAAATTTGCCCCAAAGAATTCTGCTCTACTAATTGGTCTATTTGATCAGCCCGCGCTCGAACAAAAAACACATTCTCCAGCCCCTTTTCTTCAGCAATTTTCGCGCCCTTTTGTAACCGATCACCTTTTACGTCGATTGCTAAAAACGTCTTTTCAGGATGGCGCAATGCAAGCTCCACGCTGAATAGTCCAGTTCCAGCACCGATTTCCAAACAATCGACTTCCCGCTTTGCCCACTCACCAAACTCAAAACATAGAGGTGAATTGTGGAATAAAGCGAATTTATACTTCTTACGTTTTCTGGTGATAATAAATTGATTCGGATCGACAAAACTCATATTTTCTATTATACTAAATCAATAATGGATAAGCTTATAAAACAGTTCTTAGATTCTTCTACGTTAGGTCAATGGCTGCATGGCAATAACATTGGCTGGCTAATTAGTGAGCGCATTATCGACACAGTCAGCATTGTTATCGGCTCTGTTTTTGTTTATTTTCTGGGGAAATATTTATTATCTTGGACCATCCATTATTCTATACGCTCCACCGCTAAACATCGTTCCTGGCACCGTAAAGACATAGAAAAGCGCGAAAAAACTCTCATCCAATTAACCCGAAGTTTCTGGCAAATCATAATTATTTTCTATGTCGCCGCAATTGTCGCCAATAAACTATTCCTATTTGATTTATCGCCACTATTCGCTAGTGCTGGCATAATCGGTGTGGCATTAGGATTTGGCGCTCAATCGCTCGTTAAGGACTTCTTGTCTGGTATTTTCATCATCGCCGAAAATCAATATCGTGTTGGCGATGTTGTTGACGTAATGGGAGCCGCTGGAACCGTCGAGAGAGTCGGTACTCGCACTACTGTTATACGAGATTCTGAGGGCAATGTTCATTATGTTCCAAATGGCACGATTCAGCACGTTATCAATAAAACTATGGGCTATAGTATGTCGCGCTTCAGTATTTATATCGACCCAAGTTCTGACATTTCTGCAGTTACAGACATCATTAACGCTACTGGTCAAGAATTGGCTAAAGAAAAGGCTTGGCAAAAGAAAATTATCGATCCGCCTAAATTCGTTTCCGTTGGTGATATTACTGGACGAGGAACAGAATTGATCATTGCCGGAAAAACTCAGCCATCAGATCAATGGTCTGTTACCTCTGAAATGCGACATCGATTACTACAAAACTTTGATCGCGAAGGAGTTCTTCTGGCGACTCTGCCGACCCCAACCTCAATGACCAGAAGATAAAGATTAATTATTAGACAAACCCAATTCTTTATCGCTCAACACATCATTAGAAAACGCTTTGATCTTATTAACGTTCTCTACTTCTTTATCATAAATTCCCAAAAATTCCTTCAATGTATCCTTATTTACTGTGCCTTGCGCGTCAAATTCGTGACTTTTTTCATTCGCATCCTTGCTAATTTGCTTGCGGCGAGAAGCGTATTCTGGGCGACTCAAATCCAATCGATAAGCGTCAGTCTTGTAATACATAAACATCGCAATCGATACTAGTAAAATCGAAACCGCAATAGTCAGCCCAATAAATGTAGCGAATTTATAACTACGAAATAATTCCTTAGCCCTATTCATTAGAACCTCCAGACAGCGAATTTTTAATAACTTGCACTTCTTCTTTATATCTCACTAATAATTCATCCAAGACCTTCACGTCCTCAGAAAGTTTATTACGAGCCTCGCGAGCGACAGTCAATTTTTTATAATAGTCCGCCACATTATTAGAGCAATTTGCGCGCTGAAGATCAGTCATCGCAGTATCGTAATCGTTGTAATTGCTATTAAACTTAAGTCTCGTCGACTCGAATTCATTAGTAATGTTCACTAACTTTGAGCTGTCCAGCTTATTGATTGCCAATCGACCGTTCAGCCTGGCCATAAGTTTGGTAGAAATAGAATTATATCTTTGTCCAACGTTAACTCTAGTTAGAGCGTCATTGGTATGGATGTTTTTAATAGCAACTCTTACGGAACTACAGTTTCGATCAAGCGTTTTTATAATCTCAGAATCAGCCGTAGCATCGACAGACTGAGCCTCAACTGCCCGTGGCGTCACCAACAAACTAGAAGCAATCAAAAAAGACGCGAGATAGAAAGTAACTTTTTTCATCACTTATATTATCTCACGTCTTCTTGAATAGAGTCAAATATTACTTGAAACGTTTTTCGACGTTACCCTTAACGTCTTTTGCGGTTTCTGCTACAGCATCTCCAACTTTCTGAGAACCAGCTTTTAACGAACTTAAGCTGTCTTTTGCTGCAGCAGTCGCTTTGCAAGCCACCTTTTCAGTGTCGGCTTTCATTTTTACAGCTTTATCCTTCAAGTCTTTCCTTGTTTCCTTGCCGCTCTTTGGTGCAGTTAAAATTCCAGCTGTAAAACCTGCTGCTACCGCTCCGATAATTGCTAAAACTTTTTTCATATATTTACTCCTTTTTTAATTATTTTTTACGAAATAAACCTGATAGTTCACTAAAAACTTTTGTTGGCGACAACCATTCGGTTGCACTAGCTACGTTAGTTGTAATTTTACTAACGCTTTTCATGACCGTATTAAGTCTTACCAACAAGGCGATGACCACTGCCAGTAGCGTTACGATAATAACCGACAACAATCCTACGATGATTGATAATAAAACGATGGCTGTTTGGATATCTTCCACGCTTTACCTTTCTGCAAAAGTTTATATTTGTTATGTTTATTTTAGCATGCTTGTTAAATTGTTTGTATTAGATAATCTAACTATTTCACTATAGCATAAGCTTATTAAATTGTCAATAGAGATATCTGCTAATCGTTAACAATATGATAAACTGGTATGGTTATGCGAGATTTTTTCAAACGATACATACCGGAATTTGTTTATGGCGCGGTCGACGGCACAGTAACGACATTTGCAGTCGTGGCGGCTTCAGCTGGAGCTGGAATATCCAGTTCACTCATTCTTATATTAGGAATTGCTAATTTAATAGCCGACGGATTCTCAATGGGCTCTAGTGCATATTTGGCAGCCAGCGCCGAAAACGAAGAATCTGTGCGCGACACCCAAAAACGCTCATCTCCAAAGATCATAGGCACAGTAACATTCTTAGCTTTCGTAGTGGTCGGCAGCGTACCAGTATTGCCATATTTGATTGACGTAATTGCAAGCTTAAAGGCGCCAAACGCGGTATTATTCTATATTAGCTCGGCGCTAACTGCGGCAACGTTCTTAGCAATCGGCTTCATCAAAGGTAAAGTCAGCAAACAATCACCTTGGCAGTCTGCAGGTATCACGTTACTTCTTGGGGTAATTGCGGCAGGACTAGCCTACTTTGCAGGCGACATTTTGGCAGCGTGGCTGGGTATTAGGATTTAATCTATTGTTATTGT
Organism: uncultured Candidatus Saccharibacteria bacterium; assembly: GCA_938041005.1. GTDB lineage: Bacteria > Patescibacteriota > Saccharimonadia > Saccharimonadales > Saccharimonadaceae > Nanosynbacter. The sequence goes on from CALHZJ010000004.1 coordinate 4,447, forward strand.
GTTTTGGTCTGGGTGATTGTTTGCGTGATATTGAAGGTACTGACGATATGATTCATTTCCTTGCATAAGAAAAAATCTCCTTATTAATAAGGAGATTTGGGGTTTGTGCTATATGCTAGCTATTGGTTAAATCCACAGAAGTGTTGGACGGCTACTTGACTTTTTGGACCTACGCCTATTCCAATTTTTGTATACTTAGGATCTTGTATTGCTTTACGATGAGACTCTGAATTCATCCACCAGTTAAAGGCGCCACGACTACTAATGTTTGCTCCCGCAGTCCAATTTTCGCCGCTCATAGTACATTTAGCCTGCTGGTATATCAAATAATACATTTCTTGCGTGTACATATCACCTAATCCAGGTATATTATGTTGCCTGTAGCCTTTAGCTTCCATGTCATCTGCCTTGAGTTGTGCACTCCTCTGAACGTTCTCGTCCATGGCTAACGGCGCTACACCAATTCTTGCCCGTTCTTGATTCACTAATTCTAGGATTTCTTGAGGGTCGGCGGGACCGTTGTCGTATTTATCGAATGCTGGTTTATGTGGCTTTGACTGCTCTTCTTGTTGTTCTTGAACTGCCTCCAGTGCCATTTGATTATCTAAGCGTCTTTTAAGCCATAAGCTACCACCAGCACCTGCTATAAGCAGTAAAACAGCAGTGATGATTACGGCTTTTTTCATACCCTCACACTAACACAACCAAAACGGTAGATCAATATTGCAAATACTCTACAAACCCAATTCGCGTAGCTGAGCAGGATCGACAACCGATGGTGAATTCATCATTACATCCACACCAGAGCCATTCTTTGGAAACGCCAGAGTCTCGCGGACGTTTTGCTCATCAGTCAATTCCATCAAAATACGATCAACACCAAAAGCACATCCTGCGTGAGGCGGAGCGCCGTATTTGAAAGCTCCTAACATAGCACCAAACTTCTCTTCAACATAAGATTCACTAAAGCCCAGCAAACCGAACACTTTGTATAATACCGCTGGATTATGATTACGAACACCACCAGAACAAATTTCATAGCCGTTCATCACCATATCAAATTGGTCAGCGACAATGGATAATTTCTCGGCGTCAGTTTCAGCAGACTCCAGAGCTTGCAAACCACCCTTTGGCATACTGAACGGATTATGTCCAAAATCAAGTTTTTTACTTCGGTCATCCCACTCGTAAAACGGAAAATCAATAATCCAAGCAAACGCCACGACCGATGGGTCTTTAAGATTAAAGTGCGAGGCAAATTCATTACGCAAGCACCCCAATACCGCGTTAACAACCGAGCGAGAATCAGCGCCAAAGAACACTGCATCGCCATCAACCGCACCAGTTTTCTGCTGGATATCAGTCAACTCCTTCTCACTCAAGAATTTCGCAATTGGAGATTTTGCTTCACCGTCTTGATATGTAATGTACGCCAAACCGCCAGCGCCTTCGCTTTTAGCGATATTAGTAAAATTGTCAATTTGCTTACGGCTCAAACTTGCGCCATTTTTTACACAAATAGCCTTTACGCATTCCGCGTTTTTAAACACACCAAACTCAGTCTCCGATAATACGTCCGTCAGTTCTATCAATTCCATGCCAAATCGTAAATCCGGCTTATCAGAACCGTAAGTTTCCATGGCGTCGCGATACGAAATTCGCGGAATTGAACTGCCATCACCAACCGCCAAATCGCTCAAATCCAACAATTTTTTACCAGCAAAATCAGTTGCCAGTTGCTTCATTAAAGGTTCGACTTCAGCACGAACTTCTTCACCATCTTCAGCAAAACTCATCTCCAAATCAAGCTGATAAAACTCGCCGTACAAGCGATCTGCTCGCGGATCTTCGTCGCGGAAACAAGCCGCCAACTGATAATAACGCGGCACACCACCAACCATCAGCAACTGCTTAAACTGCTGCGGAGCTTGTGGCAAGGCGTAAAACTTCCCTTCCTGCAAACGACTAGGAATCAGAAAATCGCGCGCGCCTTCAGGACTTGAATTAGCCAAAATTGGCGTTTGAATTTCAATAAAATCTCGATTGTCCATATATTCATGGATTCGACGATACATTTCAGCACGTTTTTTAAGCATGTTTTGCATTTTTGGACGACGCAAATCAAGATAACGATACTTGAATCTTAGTTCTTCGCCAGCTTGATTATCCTCGGCAAATGGTTGAATCGGCAAAGTCTCAGCTCGGTTCAAAATCTCCAAATTGTCCACAACAATTTCCACATCGCCACTGGCAATATTCGGATTTTTCAGACCTTCGCCACGCTCCGCAACCACGCCACAAGCACGAACCACAAACTCATCTCGTAAGCTTTCCGCCAAAGAAAAAGCATCTTTTTTATCAGGGTTAATAACCAACTGAACCAAACCCGTGTGGTCGCGCAAATCAATAAAAATCAATCCGCCATGATCACGCCTGGAATGAACCCAGCCCGCAACTGTAATATTCTCACCAACTTTTTTAGAAGTTTCTGCCGCCAAAATTCTATTTTTCATATCTGTTATTATAGCATAATCTAGGCAAATTCCCAGAATTAAACGTCACGGCGAGTTTTTGTGGGCAAATTATTTTTCTGCGGATTAGCCGTGGCAGCCTTACGAATATCTCCATAAACATCATATTCGTCAATAATTTTCTGACCTAATAGCGCTTCAATTACGTCTTCCAAACTCAGCAGACCAACCGTTTCTCGAAACTCATTTACAACAATAAACAATTGATGTTGCGTTTTCAAAAATGCAGCCAAGGCATGCTGTAGAGTTTGATTTTCGCGAATATAATAGACGTCTTTGCTCATAACAGTTTCCGCACGATGAGATTTTGCTTTGCGATCAATCGTCAACAAATCTTGAATTCTCAACATGCCAACAACATGGTCAATGTCGCCGTCAATGACAGGAAATCTGCTATACCCTTTTTTATGAAGATCATCAAGCACTAACGGCCCAAGAAGTTCGTTCATAGGTACCGATTCAATCATGCTTCGCGGCGTCATAATTTCCTCAACCTTCATATCGTTGAACTTCAGTCCGTTAGTAATAAGCTTTTTCTCAGAAGGTGAAATCGCTCCGCTGGATTGAGCAACCATTTCCAGCAATTCTTCTTTCGACTCAACCACCCGACTATCACCAACCACTGGCGACACCGAACGGATTAACGACAAAATTACTTGATGTCGTTCAATTGTCGTTAAAATTAGCAGTTCGTATTTCTCGTAAAGCTGCTGTGAATATTTCTGCCACAAACCAATTCGCGCAACGGCTCCAATTTCTAGGGCTATTATAATTGACAAAATGAGCCCAGCCGCCCAATTGAACAAATAAACGCTAATAACACTTAAAATTACCAAACATAAAGAAGCCACGGCGCGCTGCAGTGAAATAATATCTCGTAAAAATTCTCTTTGTCGCAAAAGAATTTTAGCCTTTTCATCGCCTAGTCCACTTCTCCGCCGCAGCTCAAATTGGCTGTGCGAAGACGTTTTCGGCTGAACTCCCAGCACTATCAACAAAACCGCCAAAGTAACCAAATATCCAAAAATTAGCACAATCGTCATAGTTTTATTGTACCGCATTCCGTGCTATACTTACTAGAGTAAATGGAGGTAAAATGAATAAGAAAAGCTGGATAATTTTCGCAATTATTGTAGTGGCAATTGTTGGCGGAATGGTTTATATTTCGACACAAAATCGACTAAACATTGGCGACATCAACAACGATCAGCTGAACACGGCTATCAGCGCAGAATCAAGAAATGGCAATATTGCGGATCATGAAATTGGTAGCAAAGACGCCAAAGTAACAATTATCGAATACGCCGACTATCAATGCCCTGGCTGTGGCACCGCTGCACCAAAAGCCGAAGCGCTAGCTAAAAAATATAAAGATCACGTTCGATTAATTTTCCGTAATTTCCCAATTGCCAGCTCACACCCTAACGCACGAGCTGCCGCTGCCGTAGCTGAAGCTGCTGGCCTGCAGGGTAAATTCTGGGAAATGAATGAGCTTCTATATGCAAATCAGGACGCTTGGAAAAACGCCAACACTACAGAACGCGACAACATTTTCAAATCTTATGCTGAACAATTGAAGCTTAATATCGATCAATATAAAACCGATATTGCCAGCAACAAGGTTAAAAATAAAATCGACTTCGATATGGCTCTCGGTCGCAAACACGGCGTTGCCGCAACACCAACTTTCTACATAAATGGAAAGAATACCGAGATGGACAGCTCTGGCTCAATTGAATCATCAGTTAAGGAAGCCTTGAAAAAAGCTGGCGTTGAAGTAAAAGATTAACGCATTTTCACACAAACCAAAATCCCGCTCCGGTGCCTTGGAGCGGGATTTGTTTATAGTCGTCCCTATTCTATCATTGGATCGACTGCACTCTTTTTATTGTGCTATGTATGTTTGCCATTCGGCAGGCACCACATCCACCGCGATCTTTTTGCGCCTTGATGGCACAAATTTGATTGCTATTGGCATGTGTTTTGCACTCCTTATTATTATGTGCAGCCCCACGCGCTTCGACCTTTATCACTTAATATCAGCAATTTAATGCTTCGGCGCGAGACATGCTAACAATGTTACCAAACGTTTATTGGTACGTCAAGCAAAAACATTTTGAAAATGCTTATTATATCTATATTAGAATAAGCGGAGTCGCTTAGCAACAAACATAACAAGTAAAATCAACAACACCGTAAAACTGGTGATAACCGGGTACGCCCAAGGTTCGCCTTGAAATGGTAACGCGATATTCATTCCATACATTCCGTAAAAAACATTTGGAATAGCCAGGAGAATTGTTATGGCGGTCAATGCCTTCATGCGTTGGTTTAGCGTATTATTAGCAACCGTCGAATAAGCGTTTTGGATACTGGAAATTGTGTGCGTGCTGGAACTTATCGCCACTAAAACTTGCCTGATATGTAGATCGACGTCCTCCAAGGCTTCCAGATCTCTAGTCTTAAATAGATGACGGCGATTTTCCATCAGTTGTGTAATAACACGAGACATCCCTTCCAAACTGCTTCGATATTCATTGAGCGTGTCTTCAATTGCGACAAATTTAATAAAATCCGAATTCTCAACTTCATGACGGCTTAGTCGCCGACGAGCATCGCTAATTTGTTCCGTTAACAAGTGTACGCGCTGTTCATATTGAGAAATAATATACGCCAAATTCGCAGCAAAAACTCCCGCTGGACGTTCGGTTGTGCTAAATAAATAATCACTAACCTCCAGAGGTGAAAATTTAACATGAGGCGATATTGTAATATAATGACCGCCGCTAATTGCAATCAAAAACGGCGCCGTTTTGCCAGAATCAGTTTGACCAAACGGTATGCGCGTAAAAATATATTCAACACCATCAGAAAACTCTGCTCGAGGTAATTCGTGGATATCCAGTACGTCACGGACAATATTAGCAGACAGAGACAAAGCCTTTGAAACTCGAGTAGCATCAAGACTTCCGGTCAAATTAATCCAACCGTTTTTATGCATTCGTTGAGCTTGCGTCAACTTTTCAGTCAACGATCTGCGTTCAAAATAGCCCACCATCATAAGAAAATTATAATATACACAAGCGATATTAGCAATCTGTCGAATTACAATTAAACTTTAGCGGCGGCGCAGGAAATAATAGCCCACAACGAATGCCAGCACTACGCTAATCGCGGTAATCGCCCAAAACATCAATGGATTATCGGCACCTGGAACCGGCACGTTCATACCATACAAACCAGCGATCATCGTCGGAATAGTCAAAGCTACGGTAATTACGGTTAGCAGGCGGATCGTCTCGTTAAGGCGCGTATCCATCACTGCCCTATAGCTGTCGCGCACATTAGTAATCGTCCTCAACAAACTTTTACAACGCGCAATCACCTGCTCCAAATCAATCGAAATATCCTCAACGTCTTCCTTATCATCAGCTTTCAGTCGCAACTTCTGAGTCGCCAAAAGTCTCTCAATTGCCCAGTTCATCGGAATTAGCGCGTCAAGATAATCATTCAATTTGCGCTCATACTCCGCCAGAGTGGCGATGTCATTAACTCTCAGCGTATGAATACTGTCCGTAGCCGCTCGCATTTGGCGATTAATCGTCGCCACACGCCGCTGATATTGCATTGAAATCGCCTCAACCATCGCCACCAAAAGCTCAACTTGTCGATCCGTCCTAATTCGAGTCTTATCAATAAATGGCTGCCACAATCGCCCCAAACTATCTCTAGACAACGTCACGATATGATCTTTATTAATGCAGAATAAAATCGGCGTGGTAAAATCGTTAAAATCGTCGTCAGTATCTGGCAATCGCGCAATCAAATAAGTCCACTCATCATCAAACTCAATACGCGGCACCTCGTGTGGATCAAGCGCGTCACTTATCAAATCCTCATCCAAGCCCAGCGTTAGCAATTGCGAAACCTCTTCGTCGCTAGGTCTTTCGCAGCGCACCCACGAACCAGACTGCAAATTTTCTTGCGGGCTAATTATTGAATCACTATTTGTTGAACGAAGATATTGCAACATAATTTCATATTATAAAATAAAACATACATAAACACAAGAAGCTCCTGCGCCATTCACAGGAACTTCTTGATTTTTATTACGATTTAACTATCGTGCCTGCCGAGCCGCTAATAGCTTCAGCAGTTTTATCCAGCGAAGTAATAATCGCCGTACGCCCCGACTTCCCGCCCAGGAACGACAAGGCAGCCTGAGTTTTTGGCAACATCGAACCTGCCGCAAATTGCCCATCGTCAATATGCTTTTGAAGTTCTTCTATTGAAACTTCCCCAAGAGATTGCTCATCTGGTTTGCCAAAATTAATTTTAGCAGCATCAACCGAAGTCAAAATCAGCAAAGTGTCAGCATCCAAAAGATCTGCCAATTTTGCCGCACCGAAGTCCTTATCAATAACCGCAGCGACGCCTTTTAATTGACCAGTTTCGTCTTGCAAAACAGGAATGCCGCCACCGCCAGTTGAAACGACCGTCACACCAGCATGAACCAACGCCTTAATCACATCAGCCTCGACAATTGTCTGAGGTTTTGGCGAAGGAACGACACGCCGCCAGCCACGACCAGCGTCTTCTTTTACTGTGTAGCCGCGTTCGCTAGCGACGGTTTTTGCCTCGTCTTCCGAATAGAACGGACCAATTGGCTTGGTTGGATTTTGGAATGCTGGATCGCTTAAGCTAACAATCGTTTGAGTTATAACGCTAACAGCACGATTATTCATTTGATTAACCATAAAGGCGTCATGAAAAGCCTGCTGCAGCCAAAAGCCAATCAATCCCTGGCTCATGGCGCCAGAATCTTCCAGTGGCAAACTTGGCACATCCGACGTGTTAATCGCCTCTTCATGCAACACAATATTGCCAACCTGAGGACCATTGCCGTGAACAATTGCTACGTTATGACCAGCCTGGATTAACGGTAAAAGTTGCCGAACCGTTTCATCGGCTACTCGCTGCTGTTGCTCAGACGCGGCTTCGCCCTGCCGTTGCAGGGCGTTACCACCGAGCGCTACTACAATAGTACGCTTCTTATCCATAGGCTACAGTGCTCCGAAAATTGCAATAACTGTAATGCTGATAATAGCAAATATCGCCATAATTGGAGCTGAGCGTTTTAGCCAGTCGCGATATGAAACACCAGCCAAAGCCAATCCACCCATCAATGACGCGATAGTTGGAGCCATCATGTTGATCAAGCCAGACGCTGTCGCAAATGCGGCGACCATAACTTCTTTGCTTGAGCCAACCAAGTCGGCAATTGGCGCAATAACCGGCATAGTTGCTGCCGCCAAACCTGATGACGACGGAATGATAAATGACATTGGCAAGTAGAATAGATACGCCAACACACCAACAACACCGCCACCAGCATCTTTCAGGAGAGATTCACCCCAGCTGATGATCGTGTCCTGGATTTCGCCGTTAGTCATCACTACAGAAACACCTGTTGCCACTGCAATGATCAAAGCAACTGGCAAGATGTCTTTCACACCGTCGATAAATGTATCAACTGGGAAAACACCCTCTTTCTTAAATTCTTTGTAGTAAATTGCGGTTATGACAATTGTTGAAATTAGAAATAGCGCAGTGATTTCATTGAAATACCAATCACCAAATGCCGCACTATGGACTACGCCAAGTACCGCGCCAATGACTGGCAAACCTGCAGCCCATTCAAACATATCAGCGAAGAATGTGATATTCCAACTTCCCCATGGAATCAAGGAAAGAATCATTAGCACAAACGTAATAGCAAACACGGACATAACGACTTTTCGTGGACCAGTGAATTTTGGTACGCTTGTCATGTCAAGAGCAGCCGTAGCTGGCTTGTAGCGAACATCTTCTTTGTACTTGCCCGCCTTCACTTTTGCAGCGTAACGCATAGTAAAGACAATCGCAGCAATCAAACAAAGCACTAAGATGATAGACATTATTGGAATAACACTACCCAATTTCACGCCTGCAGTCTTTGCGGCAACGCCAGTAGAGAATGGGTTGATCGTTGAACCGAGCACACCAGTACCAGCACCCAGTACAATCACCATCACGCCAGTCATGGCGTTATATCCAGCAGCTATCATCATCGGTATAACAAGCGCATAGAACGCCACAGTTTCTTCTTGCATACCGTAAGTTGTACCACCGATAGCGAATAAAATCATCAGAATCGGGATGAGCCATTTTTCCTTGCCCTTCATCTTTCGGAGCAGTGCGCCAAGAGAAGCGTCAAGCGCACCAGTTTTCATGGTGACGCCTAAGAATCCACCAAGCACCATCACGAAGACGATGACATCAAGCTTGTCTGACATACCTTTAATAGGTGCAGTGAAGACGTCCCACAAACCTTGCTGGTCGTGTTTTTTGACCTCTTCCTTTTTACCGTCTTTTTCTTCCGTGACGGTTCGATCTTTGTCGACTACGTGATACGAATTAGCTATACGATCGCCATCTTCGTTTGTCTTATATAGTCCAGAAGGAACAACCCACGTCAATGCCGCCATAACGATGATCACGACAAACAAAATAGTAAACGCCGACGGTGATCGAAGCTTCTGCTTTGCTTTTTTAATTTTTTCTACCATTGCCTCGGAGCCTCCTTAACCTCCTCATTACGACAACAACTACAATGTCAAAGCCATCACAGCCTTGATTGTATGCATACGATTTTCCGCTTGATCAAAAACTATCGAATGTGGCGAGCGGAACACCTCATCCGTCACTTCCATTGAATCTAAACCGAAATCTTCCTGAATCTTCTTTCCAGTAATCGTCAATGCGTCATGGAATGCTGGCAAACAGTGCATAAACTTGACCTCAGGATTTCCTGTTAGGTTAATCATCTGGCGATTAACTTGGAAATGCCGCAATTGGTTAATGCGTTCAGCAAACTTGTCTTCTTCACCCATTGAAACCCAAACGTCTGTGTAAATTACATCAGCACCGCGCAAAGCTTCTTCGAAGTTGTCAGTGATGGTAATGCGTGCGTGGCTTGACCTGGCAAAATGATTTGCCTTATCAACTAAAGCTTGCTCTGGATGTAATTCACGAGGCGCCAAAATGCGAAAATCAAGTCCCATAATAGCTGAGCCGATCATCAACGAGTTCGCCATATTGTTGCGACCATCGCCAACGAACACCAGCTTAGTCCCCTTCAATTTTCCAACATGCTCTTCAATTGTCATGAAGTCAGCCAAAATCTGTGTTGGATGAAACTTATCGGTCAATCCATTCCACACTGGAACGCCAGCGTGACGTGCCAATTCCTCAACAGTCGCGTGATCAAAGCCACGGAACTCAATCCCGTCAAACATTCGGCCCAAAACCTTGGCAGTATCTTCAACCGTCTCTTTCTTACCCAATTGAATATCATCTTTACCGAGGTATTCTGGCGCAATTCCAAGGTCATTAGCAGCTACCGTAAATGCGCAGCGTGTTCGTGTTGAAGTCTTTTCGAACAACAAAGCCACATTTTTACCCTCATGAATTCGGTGCGGAATGCCGGCATATTTCAATCGACGATATTCACGAGCCGTGTCCAATAGCAAGCGAATCTCTTCAGCGGTATAATCGCCTAAAGTCAGTAGTGATCGTCCTTTCAAACTCTGAGCCATTAGAATACATCCTCTCGTACTAGCGGCATACTCATACAGCGTGGACCGCCACGACCGCGTCCAAGCTCAGCACCACTAATTTCAATAACTTCGATACCGTTTTCGCGCAATTTCTGGTTAGTTACGTAGTTGCGATCATAAGTCACCACAACACCCGGCGCAATTGCCAAAGTGTTTGAACCATCATTCCATTGCTCACGAGCAGCAGCAATCGGATCGCCACCGCCACACTCAATCAACGTAACACTTGGCAAGCCTAGTGCAACTCTCAAGACGTGTTCCAGGTCTGTTTCGTGCGTGATTCGTGGGAATGGCTGACCTTCAACCTTCTCCAAAATGAAACAATTCATCCTGCCGCCGTGGTCGCGAATTTCTGGGTGAATCGTAAACTTATCACGATCAATCATCGTAAACACGGTGTCTAGGTGCATAAAGGCGTGAGATTTTGGAATCTCCATAGCGATGACTTTCTCGAATTTCGAGCCAGCAAACAGCTTGGTTGCCATCTTTTCAATTGCCTCAGCAGTTGTTCGTTCTGAAACACCAATTGCCATAACCTTATTACTTAATACTAATTCGTCACCACCTTCCATTGAGAATTTCTCTGTGCGGTTGTACCAAACTGGCGCACGATTAGCAAAGCGTGGATGATGGTCGATGATGTAGCGCATAAATAGCGATTCACGACGACGAGCCGTCCAGTGCATCTTGTTGATTGTCAAACCATTACCAATTGCGGCAGCTGGGTCGCGTGTAAAGTATAGGTTTGGCATCGGGTCGAGATAGAACGGATAACGATTTTTCTCGATCATATTATGCAACTGCTGATGTTGGTCTGGAGGCAAAGTAATTTCATCCTTGCGAACACCAGCCATAATCTTGCGAATCATAGCGTGAGTTGGCAAATCCAACAAGAATTGGCGCAATGTTTGAGTAACACGGCGTGAATCCTGCTTAGAAGCAGCCAACATTTCATCGACAAATTGTTCGCGCAATTGATCTGTGCTAATTGCCTCGGCGACCAATTGATCTAGATACAAAACTTCGATTCCACGACTTCTCAATACTTCCGCAAAAGCATCATGTTCAGCCTGCGCCACTTTCAGATATGGAATATCGTCAAATAAAAGATCGGTCAGATAGTCTGGCGTCAAATTCTCCAGCTCTTCACCTGGCCGATGCAATAGAACGGTCTTAAGTTTTCCTATTTCAGACGTGATGTGAATTGGTTCGTCCATCACAACCCTCCCCTGTTTATATTAGTGATGTTTTAATTGTAACACGTTTATGTTTTTGGGCAAGAGGAGATGATTGCCAGACTAGCTTCAGTTCTGACTGTGAATTGTCGATTAACTTTCAGCCATTCATCAGTAGCTTTTGCGGCACCCGGCAGAGCTTCATTTGCGTAATCATCGACAATAATTATCGCGTCTTTATTAAACTTACTTTCACAAACCCGAAAAGAATCGACAATTGACTCGTAAAAATCGCCATCAAAAAACGCAAACATAATATTTTCCGGCACATCATCAGAAGTAAAATCAGAAAACCAGCCTTTGTGAATAATCGGCGACTTCAATCCTGCTTTCTTAAAATTCTGGACAAACGTCTTACGCGGCGCTAATAACTCGCCAGCCTTAAATTGATCACCCGCAGCGCTATTATCCTTCTGGGTTTTTTCTGGCAATCCCGCAAACGAATCGTAAACGTGAAACTCGCCCGTAAAATCATAAGCGTCCAGCAGTCGGCGAATAAACAAACTAGTTGTGCCAACATAACAGCCAAACTCCACAATGTTTCCAGTAGCGCCACGACGTAAAGTTTTTTCCAACTCTCTTAAAAGCGCGCCAAGTTCTTTTATGTCGACTTGGTCGGAAATGATCGGGTATTTAGTGAGGAGTTGGCCTGCGATATTCATGACTTAATTATAAATAGTTCGCCAAATATCGACAAATTTATCAACGACGCAGCCCTATATATTTACAGTTTTATGAAGTAAACTATCAATTATCACCTATGAATAACCACAACATTATCAAAACATTTTCGCCGAAACAACTGGACATAAAACAGTTAAATTCGCTTCAATCCACCTTGCGAAAATCAAACATAATTGTATATGGTGAAATTCACGGCATAAAAGAAAATGCTGATATTATCTACACTCTAGTTATAAAACTTGGCGTAAAGAGATTAGCTATTGAAGCCAGCCCCGCCGTATCCAACTTCATCAATTCGGTAAAGACCGGCTCTTGCGATTTTTCCTTAGTTGATGAAGACCTTTTTGATTCAAGCATTTTATCTCTTGAAATGATAAAGACGATAGCAATTCTTCTACAGCAAAACCAACTTAAAGAACTTATTTTTATTGATACATTTTTTGATAATTTAGATGAGGACGCCGTCATATCACCAAGCCCGCAGGAACGAGAAAAACAACTAGCTAAAAATATCCTCGGAATTGACGGCTCTCTACCAACATTATGTATTATGGGGCAATGGCACACGCAACCTAACATTATTAAAAATAACGAAACGCAACATAAATCAGCGCTATATCGCTTAAGAAAAGTAAAGCCAAATATACCGTTTATTCACAATGTCTACCGACAAGGACAATTATTTAACGACGGAAAAATAATTGAACTTCCGAAAAACCCATCAATTCCGCCTTATTATGAGATTGTCCAGAAAACTGATATTGATTTTGAGCTACACATACCCGAAGCGACAAAAATATCACTATGTAAAAAATAGCGAACGTCTACTCAGAAAACTGGCTATTATAAAGCTCAGCGTAAAATCCATTTTGCTTCAGCAGAGTTTCGTGATTGCCCTGCTCAATGATATTCCCGTCCTTAACCACCAAAATCAAATCAGCGTCACGAATGGTACTCAGACGATGCGCAATAACAAAACTAGTTTTTCCCTGCATCAACTTGTCCATGGCTTTTTGGATAAGGACTTCGGTGCGCGTATCAACCGAGCTTGTCGCTTCATCCAGAATCAGCATTGGCGCTTTTTCTAGCATCGCCCTGGCAATTGTCAGCAACTGCTTTTCTCCCTGGGAAATATTAGCGGCCTCCTCACCAAGAACCATATCATAGCCACCAGGTAACGACCGCACAAAATGATCAACATGCGCTTCTTTGGCGGTTTTTATCATCTCTTCTTCGGTGGCTTTTGGATTGCCATACATCAAATTCTGACGAATCGTGCCATTAAACAGCCACGTATCCTGCAGCACCATACCAAACATTTGCCGCACATCGCTACGTTTCATTTTACGAATATCTACGCCGTCAATCTTAATCGAACCGCTATTAATCTCATAAAATCGCATCAACAAGTTAACTAGCGTCGTTTTGCCAGCACCAGTCGGACCAACAATTGCCACGCGCTGACCTGGCTTAATGTGCGCCGACAAACCTTTGATGATAGTTTGGTCTGGCTTATAGCCAAAGACGACGTTGTCAAATTCAACTTCGCCTTTTATGTCAGACAATTTTACCAAGTTATTCGATTCAACCGCTTCTTCTGGCTCGTCCAAAAACTCAAACACTCGCTCGGCGGCAGCAGCTGTCGATTGCAAAATATTAGCGATATTAGCAACCTGAACCAGTGGCTGATTGAATTGATCGACGTATTGAATAAACGCCTGAATATCGCCGATTTTCAGTCGACCATTAATCGCCAGCCAACTGCCCAAAATTGTCATAGCAACGTAGCCAATATTGCTGATAAAATTTATAATCGGGTGAATCAAGCCAGAAAAGAACTGAGCTTTCCAAGCGCTCTCCTGAAGCCGATTATTAATCTTAGAAAACTTAGCAATCGATTTTTTCTGGCCATTAAAGACGCGCATCACTTGATGACCGCCATACATTTCTTCAATGTGTCCATTAAGTTCGCCAAGCTGCGTTTGCTGGCGTAAAAATTGTTTTTGCGAGCTCTTTGCAATCAGCGTAATCACGCCACCCGCCAACGGAAGCACCAGTAGCGCAACTAGCGACATCTGCCAGCTAATCGAAAACATCATCACCAAAATCCCCAGCACCGTAACCGTTGAAGTTACAATTTGCGACAAACTCTGATTTAGCGTTTGGCTAATCGTATCGACGTCATTAGTTATGCGACTAAGAACCTCGCCGTAAGTTTGCTTATCGAAATAACTCAGCGGCAAGCGATTTATTTTTTCGGACAATTGTTGTCGCATTCTGAAAGTTACGGTTTGCGTCACCTGAGTCATTATCCACGTTTGAATATAGCGAAAAATTGCACTCAACACATACATTCCGACTAGCAAAATAATTATTCGCCAAATAGCGTCAAAATGAAATTCTGGACGCCGACTAAGATCTAGCTTTTTAATCGACTCAAGTTGACTGGATGGAATCTGTTTTTCAATCTCCGACTTATTCGGCAATCGGTTCAAAACGTCCGCGCCAGTAGTTCCCGCCGGTAAAGAAACGCCTTTTGGCAGCTTACTAGTAATCACCTCGTAGGCTTTCATATTGGCGTAATCATCAACAATTTGATTCGTCGCGCCGCCTAAAATCTTCGGGCTGGCAATCGCAAAAATCGTGCTCCCAATTGCAAAAACCAACACCATCAACATTTGCCATCGAAAATCCGACAAATATTTAATCAGCTTCTTGACCGTTCCCTTGAAATCTTTAGCCTTTTCGCCAGTGCCCATTCCGCCCATCGGGCCGCCCATTCGTACTTGCTGACGTTTTTTCGTGGTTTGCCTAGACATTACAACACTCCTTTCGCAGCAATAGACATTTTCTGTAAATCATCTTCCGAAAGTTGCGAAGCGGCAATTTCTTGATAAACTTCACAATCTTTCATCAATTCCTGATGCGTTCCCTGACCAACAATTTTTCCCTCATTAAGCACAATAATCTTATCGGCATTCATAATCGTATTAATTCGCTGACCGACAATTAACACAGTTTTATTCTTAGTTTCCTTTGCAAGCGCAGCCCGTAACTTCGCGTCCGTCTTAAAATCAAGCGCCGAAAACGAATCGTCAAAAATGTAAACATTCGGCTCAACCGCAATAGCCCTCGCGATCGACAAACGCTGGCGCTGACCACCAGAAACATTGCTACCGCCCTGAGCGATTTCACTTTTATAACCATTTTTTAACTCGCTAATAAATTCTTCCGCTTGGGCAATTTTGGCCGCTTTTTCAACCAACTTATCACTAGCCTCAGCGTTGCCGTATTTGATATTGCTAGCAACCGTCCCACTAAACAGCACGCCTTTTTGCGGCACGTAACCAATTTGACCAGACAAATCTTCCAATCTCAGATTTCTAATATCCACGCCATCAAGCAAAATCTGCCCCGCCGAAACATCATAGAAACGAGGGATCAAATTTATCAACGTCGACTTTCCCGAACCAGTACTACCAATAAACGCCGTTGTCTGACCAGGTTCAGCTACAAAATTAATATCCGAAAGCACTGGCAAATCCGCGTCAGGATAAGTAAATGTAACATCCTTAAACTCAATTTTTCCCTTGGCATCTTTTGGTAGTTTTTTCGGCGACTTCGGGTCAATAATTGATGGCGAAGTATCCAAAACTTCTCCGACTCGACGCACTGATACTGCGGCTCGCGGCACCATAATAAACACCATTGACAGCAACAAGAATGAGATTATCACCTGCATCGCGTATTCCAAAAACGCCATCATATTACCAATTTGCAAATTGCCACTGCTTATCAAATGCGCGCCAAACCACACAATTGCCACACTCGAAAAGTTCATCACTAAAGTCATAATCGGATCAAGCAACATCATCAAACGGTTCACAAATAAATTCATCTTGTTCAATTCCACGTTGGCTTCTTGGAATTTTTTCTGCTCAATCTTCTCGTTATGGAACGCACGAATAACTTTTAGTCCAACCAAATTTTCCCGCGCCACCAAATTAAGTTTATCCACCAGAGTCTGTAATTTCTTAAACCTAGGTATGGCAATCGTAAATAACGCGGCGATAACCACAAACAAAACGAACACCGCCAAAGCGATAATCCAGCTTAGGTCTGGTGCATTATTCATGGCTTTTTGCAGACCACCAATTGCCATAATCGGCGCCATTAACGCCAGCCTCAGCAGCATTATTGACGTTGTTTGAATCTGCTGAATATCATTCGTTGAGCGCGTAATCAGCGACGCCGTAGAAAACTTATTAAAGTCCGCCAAAGAAAAACTTTCTATTCGTTCAAACAATTTCAATCGCAATTTTTGCGCCATTCCCGTAGCAATTCGCGCCGCCAAAAAACCCACGACAATTGAACAAAACCCACCAGCCGCCGTCACCAAAATCATCATCAAGCCATTATTCCAAATCGCCGACATATCTTGTTTAATAATGCCGTTATTGACAATTTCCGACATTTTATCCGGCAGCCACAAATTCGCCATCACAACGCCATACGTGAATCCAATCAAGATAATAAACAGCAACCAATAGTCTCTAAAAATTCGTAAAATATGTTTCATTTATAGTCCTTTACGCTCTAAGTCCATCTTATATTATATCATTTTAGAACTAGTCGATTCCATTTTAATAATTACAATTGGACAAAAATATCTGTTAGTTTTATACTGTTTTTTAGCGTCGGGGTGTGGCGCAGCTCGGTAGCGCGCACCGTTCGGGACGGTGAGGTCGCTGGTTCAAATCCAGTCACCCCGACCATGAAATTATTGGGTGTACGTTCAGCTTAATTGAACCTCTGGCTATTAGCAATCAAAGGAGGTTTTATGCGACGAAGAGTAAACGTACGCGGAATTATTATCGATGAAAACGGCGAAATTTTCTGCCAACAATTGACCGCCAATAACGGCAAAGGGCGTAATTTTTGGTGTACGCCGGGCGGCGGCTTGGAAATGGGCGAAAGCTTGCTGGACGGCTTGCGTCGAGAAATGATTGAAGAAAC
>CALHZJ010000005.1 GCA_938041005.1 uncultured Candidatus Saccharibacteria bacterium
TCGCGGTATCGACCTCTTCCTCATAAAAGTCGGCAACTTTAACCAGAACTTTGTCTGTTTGTCCAGTTTCTTCACCGACAGACAACATCTGTGCTACGATTGGCGGATATAAATCATCTCGTTCGGCGATAATTTTTGATAGCACTTCACCGTTTTGAACTCGCTTAGTGGCTTCTTTTAGGGACTTTTCGTAAGCGACATTTCCGACGGCGCGCGAAGTTACGTCTAATGCTTCAAGCACAGCCACGCCCGCGCCGATAAGAGCAGAAAAGGTTCGAGTAAAGCGGGCGATTGCCACCTTTTTAACAATTGGACCGACAGCTGGAACTTTGATGATGATATTGTGAAATTTTACGCGACCTTTTGGAGTTTTAATATAGCGAATTAATAGCCAAATGCTTCCGACAAATATTGGAATGATTATATACCAAAACGACACTACGAAATCGCTAATTCCGAGCATAATCTCAGTAAGAAGTGGCAATTTGGCGTCAGGTCCGCCCATGTCTTTAATGGTTTTACCGATGACTGGAATAATGAAGATCATCAGGATGAAGAAGGCGATGATCGTAATGATTAGAAGGACGATCGGATATGTCATGGCGCCTTTAATTTTTTTCTTCATAGATGAGTTCTTTTCTTGCTGTAAAGCTAGACGCTTTAAGATATCGTCCAAAATACCTCCAGTCTCACCCGCAGCAACCATGTTCACGTAAATATCATTGAAGGTTTCTGGATGTTTACTCAGAGCATCCGCAAAAGACATGCCGCCTTCAATGTCTTTAATAACGGCGTTGATCGTGTCTCGGAAATTGGCGCTTTCGGCGTGTTTTGCCATAGAGTTAAGGGAACGAAGAATAGGAACGCCAGCTGAAACCATGGCGCTTAATTGACGAGTAAACATCACCAATTCTTCAGTCTTGGCGCCTTTCTTTTTCTTGCCGAAAGAAAAACTAAGCTCTTTTTTTGCGCCTTTTTCTTCAATTTTTATCAATTGTCCGCGTGATCTCAAATTATTAATGGCAGATAGTTTGTCGGCCGCTTCAATTGTTGAAGAGACGGTTTCTTTCTTTTTGTTGACAAGTAAATATTCAAAAATTGGCATAATATTACTCCCTTGTTGCTCTCAAAACTTCGTCCACAGTGGTGATCCCGCGCAGTGATTTAATAAGTCCATCCATCTGCATTGTCACCATGCCTTCAGAGATTGCTTGATCTTGAATATCGTTGCTGGTAGCGTTGGCGGTGATCATTTTTTGAATAGGGATGGATATGCCAAGAACCTCGTAAATGCCAACGCGCCCCTTGAATCCGTTATGTCCGCACTCGTCGCAACCTTCTGGGTTTGGCTTCCATAAGCGTCCGATTGTTGAATCTGTTGATCCCATAGGCGTGTCGCCACCAATTTTATCTTCAAAAGCCTGCTCTTCGAGATTGTGAATTTTTTTAATCGACTCGGTGTTTATCTTAAACATTTCGGTGATATACTTTATTTCTTCTTCGTTTGGAGTGTATTCTTGGCGGCAATTCATACACAGGCGCCTAACTAGTCGCTGTCCAATCACCGCTTTTACGGTTGAAGCGATCAAGAATGGCTCAATTCCCATATCCAGCAGACGTGGCAAACATGTTGCAGCGTTATTTGTGTGTAGAGTGGAGAACACTAAGTGTCCAGTCAGCGCCGCCTGAACACCAAGGTTTGCGGTTTCGCCATCGCGAATTTCTCCGACCATAATGATATTTGGGTCTTGGCGAAGTAGTGCCCTTAGTCCTGAGGCGAAAGTCATTCCAGCTTTGGCGTTGGTCTGGGTTTGATTAACTCCTGGAATTTTATATTCCACCGGGTCTTCAATTGTGGAAATATTGACATCTGGAGTATTGAGCTCTGACAGAATACTGAATAAACTGGTCGATTTTCCCGATCCAGTCGGCCCAGTCACCAGGATCATTCCGTTTGGCTGAGCCATTGCGTCTTTTACGGTTGCGAGCGACAGACCCCAATATCCAAGCTGATCCAGTTTAACAGCCTGGTTCGATTCGTCCAAAATACGCATAACCACTTTTTCGCCGTCAGCGATTGGCAATGTCGAAACGCGAAGCGCGTATTGTTTTCCTGAAACTTTTATCTTAAATCGACCGTCCTGTGGCACGCGGCGTTCGTCAATTTTCAGATTGGAGAGAATTTTAATGCGGCTCACCAAAGCGCCGTGAACGTTTCGTGGCAATTTGTTAACTTCCTTCAAAACACCGTCAATTCGATAACGAACCTGAACGTAATCTTCGCGCGGTTCAATGTGAATGTCGGAAGCGTTGGATTTTATGGCATATTCCAGTAACAAATTAACAGTTTGGGCAATTGGTGAATTTTCCGCAAAATCATCTTGGCTAACGTTTTGGTCTTCGGCGGAAGCGTCTTTTTGTACTGCGATAACTTCATCAAGTTCGGCATTGATATTACCGCGATAATTTTCCAAACAGTCCAAAATGTTGCTTTTTGTCGCCAGGAAAACCTTAGTGTTGTAGCCAATTTCTTTCTGAATAAAGTTCAACGCCTGCACGTCGTCTGGATCTTCCATTGCAAGCGATAGGCTGTCGTCCTCGTTTTTCTCAAAAAGCACAACATTATACTGGCGCGCGATATGTTCGGGAATTCGTTTCAACACATCTTCGGGAATATCCTTTGGCTCAATTCGCACGAAAGGCACGCCGATATAATCGCCGATCAACTTTGTCAAATCTTCCTCAGAAATGACTTTTTGTTCAATAGCGGTTTCTTGCAATGTTTGCTTCGACCGTTCAGCGATCAATTTCAAATCAGCAAGCTGCGGCTCATCAACAACCCCACCTTGTTTCAGAATACTCTCAATTGTCTGGTCTGAAACACGCATAACTCTTATGGTTATTGTACTATTATCGCCAAAAAAAAGCTAGCATAGTATAATAAAAGAGTGAATATTTCTGGTGAAGAGAAAATGCGAGAATTGGGCGCGGCAATTGGTCGGGCTGTTTCTGGTGGGGAAGTTCTGGAATTGGTCGGTGATATTGGCGCGGGGAAAACCACATTGACGAAGGGAATTGCGCAGGCTTTAGAGATTGACGAGCCAGTTCAGAGTCCAACTTTCACGATTTCGCGCGTGTACGATTCACCTCGCGGTCTGAGTTTGGTGCATTACGATTTTTATAGATTGGGAAATGCTGGAATTATGAGCGAGGAGATTCGCGAAGTGGCGGCTTCTAATTCGGTGGTTGTAGTTGAATGGGCTGGCGCTGTTGACGATGCATTGCCGAGTGATCGGTTGGTGATAAAAATTACTGCGATTAGCGAAGAAGGGCGGCTTGTGGAATTTTATCCTGGCGGCAAAAAATCTGATGAACTTTTGGGAAAAATAAAGGAGAATATGGCGTGATAATTTTATTAGACACTTCAACATCAACATGTTTTTTGACAATAGTCAATGGAGAAAATCGTCAGGATTTTGAATGGGAAGCTGGGCGAACGTTGGCGCGGAATTTGTTGAAATTTTTGGAAGAAAAGACTGGCGATTTGCATCTGATAAGCGGCATTGGCGTGATGAAAGGACCAGGAAGTTTTACGGGGCTGAGAATTGGTTTGACGGTTGTGAATACCTTGGCGGACAGCTTGAATATTCCTATTGTTGGTGCGATGGGTGACGATTGGCGTGATTTGGCTTTGGATAAATTGCGTTCTGGCGAGAATGAAAAAATTGTTATGCCAGAGTACGGTGCTGCTGCGAATATCACTGCGCCGCGAAAATAATTTTTATCGCCCAAACCATCAAAACCGTGTATAATTAAATTACGGCGGTTTGTGATTTTTGATTCGCCGAATTAGATAGTTTGAAGTTGATTGGCTGTTGATATTTTTCCTTGAGACGAACACTCAGGGGCGGCTGATCGGAAAGGAATGATAATGATAGAAGTAATTATTGCCGCGGCTGTTGGAGCTGGCGCGGGTGCTGCTGGTCTTGTTGGATATCAGCGAACTCGCCAAATTAACGGTAAAAATCAGATTGAGCGAGATCTGGCGGATGCAAAAACTAAGGCGAGCGATATTGTCCTAAAGGCTAAGGACGAGGCGCTTAAGATTGAAAACGAGCGTCGCAAGGAATGGCAAAAGACGGAAAATCGCTTGGCGGATCGCGAGAAGACTCTGGATAATAAATTGGAGGAGCTTGATCGACGAGCAGAAAAATTGCGCGCGCATGAGGATGAAGTTGATAATCTTAAAAATGAAATTCGCGACATCCGCTCCAGACAGCAGGAGAAATTGGAAAAAATCGCTGGATTGAAGAAAAAAGACGCTGCCGATAAGTTAATGCAGATGACTGAGCGCGACATTAAGCAAGACTTGGTCGGTTTGGTGTCGAAACTACAACATGACGCAATGGATGACGCTGAAGAACGGGCGCAAATGATCCTAGTGACCGCGATGGAACGAATGAGCAGTGAAGTTACTGCTGAGCGTACGGTGACTGCAGTCAGGCTGACCGACGATGAGATGAAGGGTCGAATTATCGGTAAGGAAGGGCGTAATATTCAGGCACTGCAGCGCGAAACTGGTGTCGATATTTTAGTTGACGATACACCTGGCATGATTATTTTGTCGAGTTTTGATCCTGTTCGTCGACAAGTGGCTCGCTTGAGTCTTGAAATGCTGATGAAAGATGGTCGTATTCATCCTGCACGCATTGAAGAGGTGGTTGCTAAAGCTAAAAAACAGATTGAAAAAGAGGTTCGACAAGCTGGTGAAGATGCTATGCGTGAAACTGGCGTGGTTGGGATTCCGAAGGAAATGCTGCTGCTGCTTGGTGAGTTGAAGTTTCGTACTAGCTTCGGGCAGAACGTCCTGAAGCATTCGACTGAGATGGCGCAAATTGCTGGAATGATTGCCGAGGAAATTGGTGCGGATGTACGCATTACGAAGATTGCTACACTTCTTCATGATGTCGGTAAGGCTGTGTCGCATAAAATTGAGGGCAAGCACCATCATATTGGGGCGGAATTGGCTCGTAAATATGGCATGGATGAGAGAATTGTCCATGCAATCGAAGCGCACCACGATGATATCGAAGCGACAACTCCAGAGGCAATTATTGTTCGAGTTTGCGACGCGGCTTCAGCTGCACGTCCAGGTGCGCGTAACGTTTCCGCTGAGAATTTTGCAGAGCGAATGCGCGATTTGGAAAATGTCGCTACGAGTTTTGAGGGGATTGATAAAGCCTATGCAATTTCTGCCGGTCGTGAGGTTCGCGTGATTGTAAAACCTCAGACGATTGATGATTTGTCGGCGATTAAATTGGCGCGAGATATTGCGACGAAAATTGAGTCGACGATGCAATATCCTGGCACGATTAAGGTTAACGTGATTCGCGAAACGCGAGCAATTGAGTTTGCTAAATAATGAAATTTACAGATGAAGAGCGATGGGCTTGGTTGGCAAGTTTGGATAGGCGTTTTTCTAGTGCGGCGGTGCTGATTGAAAATGAGCAGGGCGAACTATTGATCGTCAAGGCTGGCTATAAAGACCATT
Organism: uncultured Candidatus Saccharibacteria bacterium; assembly: GCA_938041005.1. Lineage (GTDB taxonomy): Bacteria > Patescibacteriota > Saccharimonadia > Saccharimonadales > Saccharimonadaceae > Nanosynbacter. The sequence continues at coordinate 5,552 of CALHZJ010000005.1, forward strand.
GGTCGCTGCCTGGCGGCATTGTTGACGCTGGAGAATCTCCGTTGGAAGCGGCAGTGCGCGAGGTAAAAGAAGAAGTTGATATTCAAGTCGACCCTAAGGATTTGAAGCTCGCAATGGTCGCTTCGCGTCATTCTGATGAGTTTTTGACGCATCAATTTGTGTTTTTTACGAAGTTAGAAAACGATGCTTTTTCTGAGATAAAATTGCAGGAATCGGAAATTGTGGCTAGTAAATTTATTGCCAAAAATGAGGTTGATTTTGAATATATGTCGCTGCTCTGGGCAATCAGATTTTGGGCAATTGATAAATTCGGTTACGTAAATACGAAAATTATTGATAATGACGGCGCGAAAAAAGAAGTTGTAGAATTTTTTGCGCCGATAATTGGAGGGAAATAATGGGAATATTAGTTATTAGTCGGCACGGTGAGAGCGAGTGGAATCTGCTCGGTAAGTGGACTGGCTGGACGGATGTTAATTTGACGGAAAAGGGTCATAATGACACAGTGCGATTGGGTGCTTTATTGAAAGGTCTGTCGTTTAATGAGGCTTACACTTCGTCATTAAAACGTACGCAACAGACGTTGGCGGCGCTACTTGAGGGGTGTGGTGTCGAAAATCTACCAACGACGCATGCGACTGAGTTAAACGAACGTGATTATGGCGATTTGACTGGAAAAAATAAATGGGAAGTCAAAGCGGAGATTGGCGAAGAGGCTTTCAATGGCATTCGGCGCGGTTGGGATTATCCAGTGCCGGGCGGCGAAACTTTGAAAGATGTTTATGCGCGGGTTGTCTCATATTTTGAGCAAGAGATTTTGCCGAAATTGCAGAATGGTGAGAATATTTTATTGGTGGCGCACGGCAATTCTATTCGGGCTTTAATTAAACATCTCGACCAAGTTCCAGAAGCCGAGATGGCGAATGTAGAGATGCCATTTGGTCAATTGCTGGTTTATACGTTTGAGTCCGGTCAATCTTTGCCAATCAAAAAAGAAGTATTGTCGGTTGAGATTGAAGCCGTGAATGCTTAAATAGTTGTATATATTTCGTATGCACTTAACGCCGATAAAAATTGTTGAAATCTAAGAGTATCGTCGCCATGGTATGGCCACGTTGCATGGTTTAGCCAGAAACCCATTAAGGTTAGACAATGATCTAAATTTATTTCTTTGTAATAGTTTGAAATATTATGACCGCTTTTATGTAGGTCGATTAGTAGGCTAGTGATGTCGCTACCGGATTCTCCAGGTCCAGACCAGCTCCAGTCGATTAACTTAGTGCCGCGTTTGGGGTGCCAAGCCATATTTGATTGTCGAATGTCGTGATGACAAAAAACTAATTTTTTTATATCGCTATGTCGGCTTCCGGCACTTAGTAGAGCGGGTAAGTCTGCCAATAATTTCTTAGCTATATTTTGGCTATGGGGCGTTAATCTGTCTAAGAATCCTAATGACAACTCTCTCAATTTAGCTATTTTCTGCTCGTCTAACAAAGCCCACCCTTCTTTAATAAAACTATCGCGTGAGGATTCGATATCAAAAGTATCAGGCGGCAATGGTATATTTTCTAACTCGTCAAATTTTTCCTTCGCTGATTTGATATAAGCGTCTAGCGTTTCGCTCTTTGCTCGCCATAGCCAACCTTCGTTGGACGTCATTGTCTCCATAATGAAAGCATCATCGTCTCGCAGTATTGATCTGGATGGAATTCCACTATATCCATGGCATCTCAAATAGGATATTGTGAACGCTTCTTTTCTCAGATATTGGCGCAGTCTATTTCGTTTTATGTCGCCATATTTAGTCGATGTTCGCTTAATAAATACCGAATGACCATTTTTTGTGGCGATAATTTTGTCGTATTGCATATGACCGCCGTTAATATTGCGATAATTTTCGGAAAACTCTGCTATCTTAATTAGCGACCGACAAGACAAATAGTCAATAGCTCTGGCTACTATTTCATCATGCGATGCATATAATTTAGGCAAATTATTTAGCGGTAGCCAGGCTGCGTCGATAGCATCGTCTCGTCCTGACACCTCTGATAGTTCGTTGACTATGAACAAATACGCACTGGTTTCGATCCATGACGTCTGACTGTTGCGTGGATCGTTAACCAGTCCTTTATATATTAATATTGGATTGTCACTAATTATCGTTCCAGTTTCTTCTTTTGTTTCGCGAATTGCCGCAGTAAAGGAGTCTTCTTTGGAGTTGATGAATCCTCCAGGTAGTGCCCATTCACCGCTGGATCGTTTTATCAAAATAATTTTTTGTGCGATTGGGTTGATTATTACGCTGTCTGCAGTGTAATTTGGACCGTCATACCATAATTTACGATTTATAGATATTGGCATTGTTTTTTCATACAGCAACTAGAGTTGTTATTCAGTGCATTTTCAGCCAAAGCTGCTTTTACGTGTTCACGATACTTTCTAATTTTATCACCTGAACCTGTATGTTTACCAGGAGTGTCGCTCAATTTGACCGTAGATACTCCATCAACCTCTGTGGCTTTCATAACAAAGTTATTGGGTGTAATTCCAAGGTCGTTAGTCAAAGTTGTACCCCAGCCGAATGTTACGTTTATTTTGTCCTTAAAGTAATCAGCTATCCGAATAATTTCATCCACGTCAAGTCCATCGCTAAAGACGATAGTTTTCTCTAAAGGATCAATTCCGTTCTTTTTGTAAATTTCAATAGCCTTATTTCCAAATTCTATTGGGTCGCCAGAATCGTGTCGTAGTCCTTTCCATGAAGTCATTTGTTCGGGCGTAAAGTCAGCAAAGAAGAAGTCGGTTGTAAATGTATCAGTTAAGGCAATTGATAGCTCGTCGCCGTATGTGTCTTGCCAGTCTCTTAGTGCCTGATTGTGACCATTTAGTGGGTTGTTTCCGGCTTTGTCTGCCAGTGCAGCGTAGACCATTGGCATTTCGTGTGCAAAAGTTCCAATCGGTTTTAATCCTAGTTTATGCGCCAAGTATATATTTGAAGTTCCGACAAAATTGTCGGGGAGTTCATTTGCGACTCGTTCAATTACATGCCTATGCCAATTAAAGCTAAAGCGTCGCCTTGTGCCGAAATCAGAAAATTTAATATCTGGGCGGCTTTTTAATAATTTGATCTTTTCGTCTAATCGGCGATCTCCTTCGGCATACACTTCTTCCAAAGAGTAACCTTCACGTGCGAGTTTGTTACGAAAATATATTTCATTTATCTCACTCATGATAACGGTTTCCCAGAATGTAACTAGGGGCCATTTTCCCGTAGCTTCAACCGCTAGGTCGCCGCGCTTATCATATCCGATCTTGACCGGAGGCAAGGGGTTACTTATTAGGAAATCAAGGTATTCTTGCGAAAATGTCTCTTTGCCGTCTTGGTTTTGCAGTCCGGCTAAGTAGGCAATCTCACTGGGCTGCCATCCTTCGGCTAAATTATTTAGGTTGTTTTGCAATTCCTCTGGAGTTACAAACTCCGATAGTAAATTAGGGGAGCGATTTTTCAGTGTGAAAGTAACTTCTGCTTCAGGATGTTTTAAGAACTCGTTCATCCCCATAGTTACTTTGTAATAATCTAACCCTTGTGATATTTTTGGACTCTTCCTCATTTAAATTGTCTCCTGAATCATCTTCTTTGCTTCTTCAGTCGATATTGCTAATATTCCGGCCTCCTTCATTGCGGATAATGCTTCTTCTTCGGCTGTTGGGGTTAATCCTACAGCACGGATGGCGTCTATAATTAGGTATGTAGTAACACGTCTGTCATCTTTGAAATGTTCGGCGATATCTAGAGCGGTAGATTTTACACAAAAATCTGTTGCTAATCCGCCGAGAAATACTTTAACTTTTTCATGGGGTTTTTTTGGTGTTATGATAGATTCTAACGTTTCGTTTGTCTCGCTTTTACCCTCCCATCCAGAATATCCGTCTGTCTGACCGGTGCCTTTATTGATGATAATATCGCTAGGGTGGATATTTAGGTCTTCGTGAAAATCAGCTCCTCTAGTGTTAGCTACGCAGTGAACTGGCCATTTGTCAAAATGTGGTGTTTTTTCGGGGTGCCAGTCTCGAGTGAATACAACCGTGCCGTCGTGTTTTCGTATCTCGTCGGCAATGGAGTTGACAGGTTCGATGATTTGCTCTGCTTCGGCAACGGCAAGCCTTCCACCGATAAAATCATTCTGCGGATCAACCCCGATAAGTATATATTTAGTATTTTCCATGATATTAAAAATCCTCCTTACTTAATGTATAGTTTACACTTACTATCTAGTCTAATAGTCAGTTATTGTATTGTCAACACTAATTTATAAAAAATATAAATTTTCTAGATTTTTACAGGGATATTAGTCGAAACTACGATCTAAATTCTCGAGCTTACTTGAATTGAATTCATATAATTTTGCTGGACGATGCGCGCCGTCTCGCCACAACTCATTAGTCTCATGAATTAAGTTTAAGCTGAGGAATTTTTTTCGAAAATTACGCTTGTCAAATTCACGACCAAAAACTATCTCGTAAACTGTTTGCAGTTGTGTTAAGGTAAATCTTCGATCCAGAAAAGCAAATGCCGAATTGGTGTATGTCATTTTGGCAATTAGGCGTTCTTTGGCGTATTTAATGATGTTGGCGTGGTCGTATGCCAGTTTTGGTATTTTATTTACATCAAAAAATGCCACTTCTAAATCTTCATTGTATGTAATATTGCGTCCACAGCCCATGTAGGTTACAGATACTGCATGTCCCCGTGGATCACGATTAATCGTATCGAAAGTGTAAAGCTGTTCAATATATCGTAGGTCGTCTTTGATTTTTATGCCTGTCTTTTGGAAAACTACACGTTCGAGCGCGTCTGTAGTTGTCTCGCCCTTGGCGTTATACCCTCCAGGGAGGGCCCATTCTCCTTTAAAAGGTTCATTCGGTCGTTTTAATAATAACACTTCCAGGGTATTATTGTTTACTTGAAAAATTACTGCATCCACGGTTAGTGTTGGAGGTATATACGGTTTTGTGTAATTCATACAATATATCTTATCCTGAAGTAAGCTACTTGCCAAGTTATTTTTATGCTTCACGAGATATAAAAGTTTGTTTGCAAATTTATTCTGTACTTATTTAGTGATATATGTTAAGATAGATCAGAACGAATGATAGAGATATCTTCGGGGTGTGGCGCAGTTGGCTAGCGCGCGCGGTTTGGGACCGTGAGGTCGAAGGTTCGAGTCCTTTCACCCCGACCAACTTAATGATCATTCGAAGTATTAAAATAGCTGAAAGTTTGGTCGGCTATTTTATTTTTTTAAGTCATCTGTTATTATATAAAGTATCATGAGTGTCGAATATAATTCATCACAGAAGAGTAGTGGAGATACCCCCGAAGACGATGGTTACCTTCCTCCATATTCGGAGATATTTAAGCCGGGATTACCTGGATCGCGCACAGTTATAGGCGTGGCACAAATGACATACTATCCACGGACACCAGATTTTGAGGCCGCTTGGTTGGAGCATCTTCCGTATCTAGACGAAGTTACTCCAGATACCGTGAAAAAGTGGCTCGGTCTTGACGATAGCAGTGATAAAGAGAATTAAAGCTTATTCACATATAATCCAATAATCAAGTCGCCATCATGGAATTCTTGCTTTAATTGCCAATAGGGCGGAACTTGTTTTTTATATTCGTCATATGTTTTTTCGCGAAGAATAAGCCAGATTCTTGGAGATTTTACTGACTCTAAAGAACTAATTTCTGGAGTATTCAATTTTTTAATTAATCCCCATTCGCCAACCCAGCCCAGCTCTTCTTTCGGCTTCAGAAGCATAATTTCTTTATTTGTGTGGTTGTAATAGGAAGTGTGAAAATAAGTGTAGATCTCGCCAGATATAATAACATCACTACTCTGGATATTTTTATTTATATGATTCATGGCTGCGTTGGTGTTGTTCCAGGATGATTCCGCGATATTTTTACCGCCGATATACCACATGTAATGACCGATAAATAATGTCAGGACGATAGATATTCCAATAGACCACCATTTTTTATTAGAAAAAATAAGCCCGATGAATACCGCAATCAAGCCGTAAAACGACGGCGCTGAATAAGTGAAGTATCGATCTAAGTAAACTGGTCGACCCTGACTGAGCATGTAAACGATGATCATTGGTAATAGCAGCCAAATTGTTAAAATCCAAATTGCTGCTTGATATTTGGGAAGTTTTTTGGCTAGAATGAATGAAATTGCGATTATAATTGGCGGCAGCAGCAACCCAAAATAGCGGACAATTCTGTCGTCATAAGTTAAGAACATTGATAGTGTTGTCGGGATGGTAAATTTAGTGACTTCGGGGATCCAGAAGCCGCCACTTACCCGGCTGGTTTGGGAGATCATAACTGGTAGCCAGGGAAGGAATAGTAAAAAGCATGTTCCTGCGGCAAGCCAAACGTTTTTGTCTTTAAATATATTTTTTATGGCAGTGTGATTTCCGCCAAGTTTTAGCCAAATATATGCGAAATGCGCGGGTAGGATTAACGCTAGGAAATATTGTGTATAAAGACCGAGTGCTACTAAAATTCCATATAGCGCCCACCAGAACTTCTTATTTTTGCGCTCGACCGCCACGACGAATGCGTAAGTCATTGCTACAGCCAAAAGTGCTGCCAGTGCATACATTCGGGCTTCGTCGCTATAGCGAATTAAGAATGGTCCTAGCGCTGCTAAAAAACTTCCGAATACGGCGATTCTTTTAGAGAAAAGTTTTTGGAGTAATAGGAATAATAGGGCAATCGTCAGAACTCCGCACGTAACACTAAATCCTCTGAGCGAAGCTACGGAATTGCCGAAAATCGATTGCCAAACGTGCATAATAACGTAATAAAGCGGCGGGTGGACATCCGTGGTCGTAATGGCGATAATTTCCCTGATTGGCTGCTGAATGATGGCTGCCGTATATCCTTCATCGTGCCAAATGTCGGCTTTTGTTAAATAGGTAAGTCGAACGTTGATGGCTAAAATTAAGATTGGAATTAGCCAAACCCATCCGGGCATTTGATGAAGAAATGCATATAGCTTTTTAAGATATATACGGATTTTTTCCATGAATTATCTGGATAATTTTAACGCTATCTCTCTCGCTTTATTCGCTAAAGTATCGTCAATTTTTTCCAGCCCCGAATCTGCACTTACGCCGCGTCGCTCTAGTGCTTCGCTAATAAGAAAATCTGCAATTTGCGGGTTTTTGGGTAGAATCGGACCGTGGAGGTAAGTGGCAATGATATTGTTGTAGCGAACACCTTCGTTTGCATCGGTCATATTATTGCCAGCACCTTTAATAACTTGCCCAAGAGGTTTGGCGGTCTTATCTAAGAAAGTTTGTCCGCTGTGATTTTCATAGCCAACGATATCGCCAAATTCCTGACTTTTAATGACGATGTTGCCAATCATCCGCTCGTCGCCAGCAATCGTTTCAATCGGCAGAATGTTAGCGCCAACGATTTCCTCGCCCTTGAGTGTTCGAAAAAATCGACCAAATAATTGGTACATTCCGCAAATCATCAACATCGGCACGCCGTCTTTTGCTAATTGTCGCAGTTCATCAGCTCGCGCCAGAAGATCATTTTGAATAATCGTCTGCCCAGAATCTTGTCCGCCGCCGCCAACAAAAATATCAATTTTAGAAAAATCCGTTGAATCGCCTGGATTGTGATCGATAATCTCAACTTCAAAGCCACGTCGCTCCAGTCGTTTTTTCAGGACTAGCGTGTTGCCCCAGTCGCCATAAAGATTCATATCTCGCGGATAAAGTTGCGCAATTGTTATTTTCATTATGATATTTCCTCCACGTCGGTTTTTTCGCTCAGCAGGCGACGAATCGCTGTCATGGCTGTGTAGCTACAAAAAATCTGTTTTGGCTCGTCGGGATTAGTATTAATGAAATCTTCCAGGGCTTTCGAAATATTGGTGTCAATTTTTCCAATTGGAATGTCGTCATATTGAAGCCGCAAAGCCATATCGTAAGCGCGCGCGCCGCTGATCATCGCTACGTTTTTTAATAGCGAAAAATCGACGTCCCAGAACCAACTTACATCTCGTCCGTCGGCGTAATTGTCATTAACGGCGATCATCGTAGCACTATTATTTTTGGCGAACGACAGAAGTGCCAACCGAAAGCCGCTTGGATTTTTCACCAAAATAAGCTCAATTGGTGTGCCGTTCAAGTAAATCGTTTCACCACGACCAAACGCCGGCTTTATGTTTTCCAGCGCAGATAAAATCGTATCGGTAATTTCCGGTCCCGCTATTTGTCGAGCCAGGGCAACCGCCGCCGCCGCATTGAGAAGATTGTAAACTCCAGTGAGTTGCAGATCTACGTCAATTTCTTTATTGTCAATTTGAAAAGTTGCCTGTTGAGCGTTAATCTTTTTCAATAAAACATCAGCAACTACGCTTTGATTCGCGGTTGCGGTGCCGTATTTTAAAGTGTCGTCTGTCGGCATCAATTGAAGTAATTCGCTGGTTGTACCGAAGAAAACTTTTTTAGCCTGAATATGTTCGCTAATCTTAAAAATTCGCGGATCGTCGCGGTTGAGAACGACAGTGTCGCTGGTGGCTTCAGCTATTTTTTGAAGCAATGCGGCTGTATTGTCAATTTCTCCAAATCTGTCCAATTGATCGCGCATAACATTCAGAAGCAGGGAAAGGCGCGGACGAACAATCTGCACAAATTTAACCGCCCAAGCCTCGTCCAGTTCCAGAACTGCAATATCGGCGTCCAGCTTACCGCGGATATTAACCTCATCGAGCAGCGCCGCCGCCACGCCTCGGGAAAAATTGCTACCAGTGCGATTAGTGAAGACTTTCAGTCCAACTGATTCCAGCAACTCTACAACGATCTTTGTCGTCGTTGTTTTTCCATTCGTTCCGCTGATAATCACCACGCCTTGCGGCAAATCTGCCAACGTTCTCTGAATAAATTTTGGGTCAATTTTTTCAATCACCAAACCCGGCAAGGCTGAACCGCCACCGCGTAATTTAGCGACTTTCTTGACGCTTTTGCCAATAATAGTACTAATCATCTGTCTTGCCATATTGTCTATTATACTCTGCCGGGTCGATGTGCTACAATATCAATATGTTTTTGGTGGGTATCTTTCAGTGGTGGTATGGCAATGGCTTGTTGCAATATATCCGACAAAGTTTTCTGGGAGTTTTACGAACCGCAGATTTTTTCTCAGTCGGGCTGCTTTTGAAAACCTTATTTAATCCTTTTCGCCAGATTTCAGCCGCTCCGGTTGGTGGCGACTTATCCGTGCAGCTATCTGCGTTTTTTGACAAGATGTTCTCGCGAGTAATTGGCGCGGTGGTGCGCTCCATGGTGATAATTATTGGAATATTGATGATATTGCTACGATTTTTGTGGATGATTTTAGGAATTATTATGTGGCTGGCGCTGCCGCTGATGCCGTTTATCGGAATTATTTTATGGCAAATGGGAGTTTCTGTATGGAAATAGAGCCGAGATTTAATTACGACAGTTTGCGGGCTCAGAAGGCGCGATTTTCTGTAAGGTTTGGCAATGCTTGGCATATCGTGGCGATAGCTGTTGGCATTATGATGGTGTTGCTTGGTTTGTGGTCGTTGATTGAACACGGGGCGATTGGCTGGCTATTATTTGGTCTGAGTGGCCCGATGATTATGGTGTCGATTTGGTGGGAAAAAGACTTAAAGACTGCGGAGATTAGTAAAAATCCTAAGACGATTGACGATGTGATGGCGGCAGACGTTTTGGGTAAATTGCCGCGCAGACCGACGCCGATTGATATTGCTGAGGCGATTACAGGCACGCGAGCCGGGCAATTTTTGTCAGTGCGACTGGGATTGACGCCGAATTTCTTGCGTAATATTTCCGTCGATAATCCGGATCGAACGGAGCAGATTTGGAAAGCGGCGATTGAAATTTGGCAGAGCACGGAAAGTCCGAAGATTACTAGCGCGGTTTTGGCGGCGGCAATAGTAAAGCAATTGCCACAACACGATTCTTTGCTGGCGAATATGAAGATCGATTTTCATGATATCGAGGAGACTATTCGATGGTACGAGCGAATAAAGGCGCTGATTGATCAATATAAAGAGAAGCCGCTAAATACGGGCGGAATTGCTAGGGATTGGTCTTTTGGTTATACGCCGCTGCTGAGTCGATTTGCTCAGAATATTAGCGTCAGTGTATCTGGTGGCGCGTTTACAACTAAGTTAGCTGCGCACGAGGAGGCGCTGGGGCAGATGCTTAAAACGTTTAGTTCTGGCGGGCGGCAGAACATTACGCTGGTTGGTGCTGACGGCGCTGGAAAAAGCACTGTAGTGTCGGCGTTTGCGGAAATGTTGATCGACGGACATCGAGGCGTTCCTGGCTCGCTGATGTATCAGCAGGTTTTTATGCTGGACGCGTCGTCGTTGATTAGCGTAGCGTCGGGTCGCGGGGAATTGGAAAATCTAGTCACGATGATTTTGAACGAGGCTTTTCTGTCGAAAAACGTGATTTTATGTCTGGACAATGCGCAATTATTCTTCGAAGAAGGCGTTGGTTCGGTTGACCTTAGTAATGTGCTATTGCCAATTCTGGAGGCGGGCAGACTTAGGACGATTTTAACGATGGACGATCAGCGATTTTTGCAAATTTCCCAGACTAAGCCACAGCTTGCTCATGCTTTGAATACAATTGCAATTCAGCCGTCAAACGAGCCCGAAACTATGAAAATCATGCGCGATCAATTGGTTTTATTTGAGGCGCAGCACAAAGTGACATATATGTATCAGGCGCTGGCGGAGGCGTATCGTGTTGGCGATCGTTATGTTCAAGATTTGGTAATGCCAGGTAAGGCGTTGAAAATTTTGGAAGCAGCAGCAAGTTATGCGAGTGGCGGGCTAGTGACCGCGCAATCTGTGGATGATGCGATTGAGAAGACTCTTGGCATAAAAATTTCAGTAGCATCTTTGAACGACGAAAAGGAAAAATTGTTAAACTTGGAGTCGTTAATTCATCAGCGAATGATTAATCAAACGCGGGCCGTGACAGTTGTTTCTGACGCTATTCGCCGCGCGCGCACAGGTGTTAGAAATCAGAATCGACCGATTGGCGCGTTTCTGTTTCTTGGTCCGACTGGTGTTGGTAAAACGGAGCTTTCGAAAGCTTTGGCGGATGTTTATTTTGGCGGTGAGGGCAATATGATTCGCTTGGATTTGAACGAATTTGTCAGGCCGGATGACGTGGCTAGGTTAATTGCGGATGGTTCGCGAGATCCGGGAAGTTTGACTGCTCAAGTACAGAAGCGCCCGTTCTCTGTCGTGCTTTTGGATGAAATTGAAAAGGCTCACCCTCAGGTCTTGACGACGCTTCTTCAGCTTTTGGACGAAGGAATACTTCGCGATGAAAATAACCGAGAAATTAGTTTTCGCGATACGATTGTAATTGCGACGTCAAATGCTGGCGCGGATAGAATTCGTGAATATATTGAGCGGGGCTATCAATTGGAACAATTCGAGCAGACATTTATTAACGAGTTGATTAATGCCAATTTATTCCGCCCAGAATTCTTGAACCGTTTTGATGAAATCGTTTTGTTCCGTCCGCTAGGAAAAGAGGAGCTACTGCAGGTTGTTGATTTGATTTTGGCGGGAGTCAATAAGACCTTGGCGCCGCAAAAAATTCAAGTTGCGGTCGAGGAAGAAGGTAAGAAATTGCTAGTCGAGGCTGGCTATGATCCAAGATTGGGAGCTCGCCCGATGCGTCGCGTCGTCCAGCGTGCTGTCGAGAATACTGTCGCCAAGCAAATGCTAGCTGGCACAATTGCGCCTGGATCAACTACAATTATTACCACCGAACAAATCCGCCAGATCTTAAGCAGCCAAGCTCCTCAAGTGTCAGTGATTACCCCAAACAGTTAGTTGAGTTTCTTGACGATAGATTTAGCCAACTCCCTATTAAATGGCGCCACTGCCGCCACAGCTACCGCGCCAACACCTCTCATAAGCGCGCGAGCCTTAGCTTTGAAGCGTTCTTCGATTGCCATATTTGGATTTGAAGTGTCAATCTTTGGTGATTCAGACAAAAATGCCAACCGCACAGCTCTTGCGCCCAGTGCCAGACTCCTCTTTGTATCGCCAGCCAGCGCTTCAGCGAAGCCTGTACGAGCAGTAAAGTTAATGTCGTATTGTTCAATCTTGCGGTCCTTGTCGGTAGCATGCTTGCGAGACTCTTCAATATAGCGCAGGCCTTTGCTTAGATTTTCTGTTGCCCGTTGAGAGTTTTCCTGATTATCATAAGAAGGGTCTGTTACGATAAGCTGCAGCTGCAGGGTTCCGAGCGTTGCGACGCTCGCGCCTAGTTCACGTAGTGTACTGCGATTCTCTTCTTCTTCTTCGACCAAAGCTTTGTGTTGCTCCACTGCTTCAGTAGCCCATTTTTCGGATTCATCGTAGTCGCCTTGATGGCGGTAGGCGGCACTTAAATCACGAGCAGCACGGGCTTGTTCGGATAAGTTTGGCGCCAAATTATAAGCCAGGGAGGCTAATATGGCCGCCTGCTCGAAATCTTTCTCGCGTATTGCTTTTAGAACGGCTTCCATTACGCTAGGGAAGTCATTTATAGGCCTTTGTTCGTTAGTCTCCATCATGATCCTATTTATACCACTATTTAATATAAAAAGCAAGCAATTTATAGATATAATTAAAACCCGTCACAATAACGGGCTAATCTGGTACCCTGCACAGGAATCGAACCTGCAACCTTTGGTACCGGAAACCAACGCTCTATCCAGTTGAGCTAACGGGGCGCGTGTCTTGTTAATGCAATAAAATGGTACACCCGGCAAGATTCGAACTTGCGACCCCTTGGTTCGAAGCCAAGTACTCTAATCCGCTGAGCTACGGGTGCGTATGAAGTTATTATATCATAGATGACGGTCGAGTAAAATGATATACTATATGCATGGACGTCATGACTAATATATCACTGAAACAATACACGACTATGAAATTGGGAGGTGAGGCTCGCTATATGGCGACGGCGGATTCTGCTGGTGATGTTGTGTCGCTATATCGTAATGCCCGAAAGGAAAATTTGCCGATTTTTGTGTTGGGTGGCGGCAGTAATGTGATTACGCATGACGAGGTTTTTGAAGGAATCGTACTGTTGAATAAGATCAAAGGTTTTGAGGTTATATCTGAAACCGACGAAACAACTGATGTGAAAATTGGTGCGGGCGAAGTCTGGGATGAGGTTGTTGAGAAGGCTATTGAGCTTGGACTTCAGGGAATTGAGGCTATGTCGGGAATTCCCGGAACGGCTGGAGCTGCGCCGGTCCAGAACGTTGGGGCGTACGGTCAAGAAATTGCTGACACGTTGATTAGTCTGGAGGCTTACGATTCAAAAACCGACACAATCGTAACTATTTCTGCCGATGAATGTGATTTTTCTTATCGAAATAGCATTTTTCGCGACAAAGAAAAAGGGCGATATTGCATTCTGAATATTACTTTGCGCCTAAATAAAGCAGAGCCGAAACCGCCGTATTATGCTTCTTTACAGAGATATATTGATGAGAATGATATTCGTGAGGTCAACTTGTCGGTGATTCGCGTGGCAGTTCTTAATATTCGTTCGGAAAAATTGCCAGACCCAGCGGAATTGCCAAGTGCGGGTTCTTTCTTCAAAAATGCGCTGGTTGAAAAATGGAAATTGGAAGAATTGCAAAAAGAATATAGCGACATTCCAAATTATGCAATGTCTGACGGAAGATATAAAATCCCGACAGGTTGGTTGATAGATAAGGCTGGCTTAAGGGGTTATCGCAGTCATGGCATGAGGGTTTATGAAAAAAATGCCCTGGTGTTGGTCAATGAGTCGGCAACTGGCTATGACGATTTGGCAGCAATTCGTGAGCAAATTATTCAAACAGTTTATGATAAATTTGGTATAAGAATTGAACAAGAACCGTTGGAGCTTTCTTTGTAATAAGCATAGGCTTTTTTGTAAAACTGCGCTACAATACTAATATGAACCGTAGGATGGGTGGTTATACGTTAATCGAGTTGGCGATAGTTGTGGTGGTTGTGTCTATTTTAGTTGGAGTTACTTTGGTTGGTGGTGATAGGTTTTTAAATCGAACTAGAGATGAGCGTCAGCGCGCCAATGCTGCCACACTATCTCTGAAGCTGGAGCGATATTATAAATATAATAGTGTTAGTGGTATCGGCCACGAGTATCCTTCTTGTGCTGATTTGATTAAAAATTTCTCGTCAATTGTGGGTGATGATTCGTTGAAAAAAGAAATGGTTAGATGTGATTTGATCGACTTTGATAACATAAAGCCTGGTGAGCTATTCTATGGAACGTCTAATATAGATGATGGAGATTGTACGAAGCCAGCTTCTGGTCCTATAACTGACGTAGTGGCGGCAACTTGCACTAAATACGCCATTGTTTATAGAGAGCGTTCGACGGGAATAATAAAAATTGTGAATAGCATATGGAGAGATTAATGAAAAATAGTGATGGTTTTACTATAGTTGAAGTAGCGGTTACTTTGGTCATTATTGGTATTTTTTCGATGGTTATTTTAATGATGCAAACCCAGGTCAGCAATATATCCGTCTTAGAAGTGCAGCACACGAAGGCTAGCTATTTGGCGTACAGCAATATGCGTAAGTATGCAAACGACTCTCCTCCTGTGTGGTTTAAGTGTGTAGATCCTCCTAGAGCTCCAGGCTCCAGATATACGGTTATGACCAGTACAGGTAGAGTTGATGGATTGCCGGGAATGGTTAGGCAGGAAGTGTATGCTTCGGCTCCATATGGATGTTTAAGTGGCACGACAAGTTTTGGTATGCCAATTAAAGTAGAGTCTGTTGTAGAGTATGGATTGCCAAGCTCTGGCACCGGCAGTGGAAGAAAGGTTGTACATGCGACATACGCAGCGTTTTAGAGAAAGTGGGTTTACTGTAGCCGAGCTGGCGATGGTCATGGTGATTATTGCTATGATTGTCGGCGTGTTTAGTCAGATGTTAATTTCAGCAAACCAAAGCGCATCCATAAGTAAAGCAAGAGTTGATATTAATCGTAGTCTTCACATTTCTATGGATGCAATTGAAACTGACGTGAGGCAAACTTTGCGTTTTAAGGTGAGCAGTCGCGATTGGGAAGACACTCTTGCTACGGATAGAAATTTCACTGGCGCGACGCCTAGAGAATGGAGATATAGGAGCAATCCATACTCGAGCGGTGCCGTTCATGATCCCGAGAAAAACTCATTAATATTATTGCAGTACGCTACTACTATGGGTCGTGGTTCCAATACTCGAGAAATTGTCTATTTAAGGACTCCCAGGTTTGACTGTGCGGCGAATAAAACTCAGCAGCCAAAGTATAAGAAGATAGTAATTTATTTCTTAAAAGACGGCGAGTTGCATCGTCGTACCTTATATAATGATTTGGTAGACACTTACAATCCGTATACAGTAGAGCCTGCTAATTATTTCTGCATGAATAGTATAGACAACATCAAGTTTAAGAGCCGTGCGGTATCGATATATCGAGATACAATTTTAGCGACGGGTGTTTCAGAGTTTAAGATTAATTATTATGATGGAAATACGTTGATAAGTAAGAATAGCGACCCGGGTAATAGCGATAAATCATTTCTTAATGCTGCAGATAGTGTAGAAATTACTCTGACAATTCAATCACCTAGCAAGCAAGTTTCTGATT
>CALHZJ010000006.1 GCA_938041005.1 uncultured Candidatus Saccharibacteria bacterium
AGCCATCGCCCTGAGTCAACACACCAAGCGGCGAAACTGCCGGGCAGCGATTATATTGCAATTCCTTAACTGGCAATTTAACGAAATCCTCAGCTTGCCTTTCTTCCCATGTTGCAAATATCTTCGCCGACAATTCCTCAACACTCAGATCAACAAACGGCGTCGGATCATAACGCAAATCATAAACAATCACGCCACCATTTCGACTCGTGGTTAGCGGAAAAGCCACGGTCGTTTTGGCGAATTCCTTGTCATAACGACCACTCGCATAAACAAAAGGTTTTTTATCATCGACATTCACCAGTTTCTGAACCAATTTCTTATCGCGCATTTTCAGCAAATAGTCGTACATTTGTGGCTGATTCTGCTTAATCAATTTAGTCACAGCAATCAACGCCGTCACGTCTGCCAGCGCATCATGCGCGTTCTCGTGCTCTATTCCATTGGCTTTGGTGATAAGCTCCAGGCGGTTGCTCGGCTCACCTTTATCGTCAATTGGCCACTCAATTCCCTCGGGTCGAAGCGCCCTGGTCAAGCGCACCACATCCAACAAATCCCATCTGGATCGACCATCTTTCCAGGTCCACTCGTATGGATCGTAAAAATTTCGCCAAAACAAATGACGAATAAACTCGTCGTCAAAACGGATATTATTAAATCCAACAGCAATCGTATCAGGCGTAAATATTTCCTCGCTTAACATACGCGCAAATTGAGCCTCGGTATAGCCTTCTTCGACAGTTTTTTGCGGCGTTATGCCCGTCACCATCAACGCATCAGGACTCGGCAGCGTATCGTCATTTAGTGTCACGAGAATATTGTACGGTTCGCCAATCGGTTGCAAATCCATATCGGTTCGCTGACCGGCAAATTGCATAATTCGATCTTGCCTGGGATTAAGACCGCTAGTTTCAAGATCGTAGAAGAAAAATGTTTGCGCCATATTTATATTATACCATCAAGCTCACGCTAATTTACATCAACAGAATCTATTGCTCAACCAGCGTAAACGGCATAGATTCGCCAATCTGAATCAAGCTTTCGCCAATCGCTCCTTGACGCAATAATTCGTGAGTAATTCCCATTTTTCGCATAATATCTCGCAAGCGATTAACAGATTCGAATTGGTCAAAATTAGTCCGACGAGCAAACTTTTCAATCTTAGCGCCCGTAACAATAAACTCAATCTTCTCATCTTCATCGTCAGTCTCATTAGATTCAGCGTCAGAAACACGTCTTACGGACCAAGCATCAGAAATGACCTGATCGTCCAACGAAATCGTCGGCAAATCTTCCTCTTTTTCATCAACAATCTCAGCTTCACGTTCTCGATACCCAGCAACTTCATCACGCAACATTCGTAGAAGCTCAGTCACTCCGTCGTGCGTCTGGGAAGAAATCGCTACGACCGGCGCGCCATTAGCTACTTTTTGAAGGGCAGTCGACTGCATAGCAATAATCTCATCATCCAAGCCTTCGCATTTGGTCAGTGCTATTATCTCTGGACGCTCCGCTAATGATTCAGAATATTTTTCCAGCTCGCGACGAATTGCCTGATATTTCTCCGCCGGATCATCGCTATACACATCAATCATATGAAGCAGCACGGCCGTTCGCTCGACATGACGCAAAAACTGATCACCCAAGCCTTTACCTTCTGACGCACCTTCAATCAACCCCGGAATATCAGCGATCAAAATCGACCCATCGTCAACATCAGCCACTCCCAAATTAGGCGTCAAAGTCGTAAATTCGTAATTAGCAATCTCTGGGCGCGCATTAGAAACCACACTTAGGAACGTCGACTTACCAGCGTTCGGAAAGCCAACCAAACCAACGTCGGCCAATAATTTCAATTCCAACTCTGCCTCGAATTCCTCGCCAGCCTCACCAAATTCAGCAATTTTAGGCGTTTGGCGCGTACTAGACGTAAAGTGTGCATTTCCAAATCCACCATCTCCACCACGAGCCACCACCGCCTGCTGCTGATCTTCGGTCAAATCCGCAATTACCATACCGTCGCGCTTCACTAGGGTGCCCATAGGCACCTTAACGATTAGCGGCGCACCACTTTTTCCTCGTTTATTACGTTTTCCGCCATCACCACCCTTTTCGGCTTTAAGTTCTGGCTTATATCTAAAATTTAAAAGCGTGTTAAGATCTTTCGTCGCCAAAAAAACAATATCACCGCCACGACCGCCATCACCGCCATCAGGACCACCCTTATCAACATATTTCTCATGACGAAAACTGACTACACCATTGCCGCCCCTACCGGCGCGCACTAAAACTTTTGCAATATCTACAAACATATCTTTAGTATACCAAAAAGCACCCCCGAGAGATAGCGGAGGTGCTAATATTAACTAGTTCTAGTGGATATATAGATAACCGCCTGCACCGTTGAGTGTACGGTGAGTAATAATTCCATAGCCTGCGTAGTTCATGTCGCTAACGTAAACCACACCGTTTTCAACTCGTTCAACAATACCAACGTGACCATAATATCCGGCAGTAGTCTGGAATATTGCACCAGGCGCTGGCGTATTATTAACTACGAATCCAGCGGCACGAGCACTTGTAGCCCAAGTATTAGCATTGCCCCAGAAACTACCAATCGGACGACCCAGCTGCAAACGACGCTCATATGCATACCAAGTACAGTTACCAGCCGCATAACGGTTGCCAACAGAAGCCGTCAGCCAGCTTCGACTTGCACTCGTGGTAGTCGACGACGAAGAATATCGATTGCCGTATGACCTACTTCGCGGAGCAACATAACCAGGTCGCTCATTTTCTGGAAGTTCACCTCCAGGCAACACAATTCTAGAGCCAGTAGACAACTTCGCACCATCATCAATGTCATTATACAGAACGACGCGTTCAGCACTTGTCTTATACTTTTCTGCTAGAGATTGGGCAGTATCGCCGTCTTTAACAGTATAAACAACACCGTCAACAAGAGGCACAATTAGAGTCTTATTCGGCTCTACGGCGTCCGAAGTTGTATTATTAGCCCAACGAAGCGTCTGAGATGAAATCTTAAACTTCTTAGCAATAGATTCCATCGTATCGCCCTCTTTGGTTACATAAGACGAAATACCACGTGCAGCCGAAGTGTCTGGCTTAACAATATCAGGTTTTGTTATAACTTCTGTATCATTCTGAGAAAGATTCTTCTTAATTGTTAGTGAAGTTTCAGATTCACGCAAATCACCAGCCGAAGGCAATTCTGCCGTTTCTGCCAAGTTAGTCACAGCATTAGCTGCCGTTAATTCATCTACTGAAGCTGTTTTAGACTTAGCAGACTTAGATACCGATGAAACACCAGTAGTTTCAGATGATGCCAAAGTTTTTGATCTTTCAGCAGATACGTTACTACCACTATTGCCGTAGACCAAAAATGATATAGTCAATAAAAATATTCCACCGTAGATTGCAAATGATTGCAGTTTACGTTTTTTACTCCGAAGAGATGTAAAATGGTTACGAATAATCGTTCTCCTTGTGTTGATGTTACCATCAGCACCTCTACCAAATTGTCTTTCTTCTCGCAATAGAACAGGATATGTTGTCGACCTAATTGATTATTATTATTCTACATTAGTTTTGCTATATCCGTAGCGACAATTTTGGCAGGTCATTTATCGTAATTCACCCCTGTTGATAAATTAGACAAATGATCTAACATCTATTTTACACAACATTGACAATAAAGTCAATAAATTTTATAAAATGCGTTTTTGTCAAGAAATCTGGCACTTCTTTTGACAGTGAGCCTTGACATTAGCCTCGTGCTCTTCGTTGGTCTTTGCAAAATACGTAATATCATCGTCGCCACTCAGGAAATATAGATAATCAGAGTTTATCGGGTCGGCAGCGGCATTCAACGCGCTCAAACTAGGCGAAGCAATTGGTCCAGGAGTTAAGCCTTTTTGAATGCGTGTATTGTATGGTGACTTAAGGTTTGGCGAGCGCTCTAACCCTGTTTTGTCAGCAATATATTGATATGTCACATCAGAGCCCAACGGCATATTGGCTTTCAGGCGATTGTAAAACACACTAGCAATCTTACGCTGATCTTCACAAGTTGCCGCACCAGACCCGCAGCCGATCGATTCGCGCTGAATAATCGACGCTAGTGTTATCCCTTGATATAAGGTCAACCCATGAGCTTTAAATTTCTCCTCCAAATTATATTTCTTAACAATTTTCTCCAAATGATCAATTGATCGCTGTAAAACCTGTTCTGCAGTTTCGTCTGGGGAAATATAGAATGTTTCACCGTAAATATACCCTTCAAGCCCAGCATTTTCCGGTCTACCCGCAAAAACTGGACTGTCATACTTAGCGGCAAATGCCTTTTTTATCTGATCATCCGAGAATCCCGCCTTAAGTAGCACAGATTCAACCTCTCTGCCATCAGAATTCTTTATTTTTTTATTCAAAGTCGATCCAGGATAAAATGTTATAGCAATCTCATCAGTTTTACCGCTGGTCAAATGATTAATTATCTCATCGACGGATTGCGAAGATTTTACAGAATAAACGCCAGCCTTGAATTTGCTTGCCGAATTATGAAGCCTTGTGTAAATAGAAAAAGCTAAAGAGTTTTTGATAATTTTATTATCCTCTAAAGTTTTGGCTATATCACTAGATCCCATACCTTCTTTAATATTAATTCTGAAGGTTTGCTGACTATTTACGTCGACAGGAGAAAGCATCTGCTTGTACCACACTGTTGCCCCAAGGGCGCCGATTCCAGCGATAGCCACAACTATTGACAGCACCAATAGCCAAATACGTCGTTTACGAATTTTCATAATTCTCCTCCAAAAAATCCTGCAAAATTATGCTAGCAGCCTCCGCATCAATCTCGCCCTTATCTTTAATTTTATTCCCCAATCTCTGCTCAGCCTGCACGCTCGTTAAAGATTCGTCCTGAAAAACAATCTCTGTATCAAGCTCAATGTCTTCAAATTGCTTAACAAATTCTTCCACAAATTCCGTTTGCTTCGTTGGTTCACCAGATTGATTTCGTGGATAGCCCACTACGATCGTGTCAATATCGTGCCTCAATACTAGCTCTGTTATTTCCTGGACGATATTTTCATTATTCTCCAACCAACCGAACGGCACAGCGATCTTCACTTGCGAATCTGCCATAGCCAAACCAATTCGCCGCGACCCAACATCCAGCGCTAAGAAGTTTTTACTTGACATCTTTTATCTTAAACTCGACATTAATCTTATTGATATCTTTTGGAACAGATTTAACCCAGAATGGCGAGAATTTAACATCGACATCCTCAACACCTTCGATAGATTCAATAGCAGACTGAACCTCTCCGTAACTCTTGCCTTTGGCTTGATCCTTTACGTTCGCTTCTTTAATATCTGGACCAACCTTGCCATTCGTAGTTAAGCGCACAGTCTGTGTATTATGCGCCTTAGAAAATTGTGAGAACGCAACCTTGCTTACTCCATTGTCATAAATTCTCTGCGACTTCTTACCAGAAATCTCCTCTTTAAGCTTTGCTTCCACAAAGTTCTTTAGCTCATTCTTATCAATAGCCAATGCGCTGGCGGTAATTGTAGATTTCAGAGTTACAGCTCCAGTCGCTTCGCCGTCTACCGCTACGCTTGAGCTAGGATCTGATCGATTTTCAACATAGCTTTCCGTTATAACCGTTGCCGAATCACCGAATGATGACAACAATTGCTCTTTTAATCCATCAATCTTCTTTTCGCTCAGCTTGCTTTTTGCCGATTCTATATCACTAGCCGTCACAACCGTCGCAGTTTTATCGGTGCCGCCACTAGTAGCAGACCGCAGCGACGCAGAAATGTCATCAACCGAAATACTCATACTGCCAGTTGCCGCATTATACTGAGCCCCGCCCTCACTGGCGGTAATAACCCCAGAAGCAGATCCCGGACAAATATACCCAGGGCAACTACGCTGATAAGAGCCGCCTGGAACAGTCACAGAAGAATTTAAAGTGTAAGATAGCCCACTATTCTTTAAAATTGTACCAGCTGCAATAGTAACACTATCTGGGGAAACATTCTTAAAAACCACCACTCCGGTCGCTTTTTCTCCGACATTCTTCTTACCCGTAGCAGAAAATTCAACACTAACTTCCTTTGCTAATTCTTTCTTTACAGGCTTAATGACATTAGATTTTGCGCTTGTAGTGGCTGTTTCATTCAAGCTAACGGTATCGCTGACTGTCACACTGGTCGTCTTTGCTGAAATAACGACCGTGGCATGTGGAGCAAACCAAATTGCCCAAACCAAAAATACGATCAAAAGTAAGGTACCACCGCCTATCAATAAGAACTTCTTACGAAATGTATTAAAATCAGGGACCTTCGGTTTTTTAACCATCTTTTTTAGAGAGTCCAACCCCTTAGATTCCTTCTTGTTTGCGTCAGCTATAGCATTATCTACGGCAGAGTCTTCATCGGATTTCTTTGATCTTTTCGCAGAATCCGCCATATCCCCAACTGCCAGCTTGCCGCCATCAATTACATCATTGTCGTCATCAACTTTCAGAACTGGAATCTCCGCAATTTCCGGCTTGCTCTGAAGCGTTTTTGCAATAGGAATTTTTGCCGTTGCCGCCAATCCAGCCAAAACCGAATCATTCGTGATTAACACAATTCTCTTATCCGCCGAAGTTGCCGCTCGAGCTAGTAATCGAATATTGACTGCACTCTGTAAAACGCCAATTCTTCGAGGCGGCACTAACGCAATAATTCTCTCTTTCGACGCCTTAATCTTACTAATTATCGTCGTAATGTCGTCTTCTACATCGATATAAATAACGTCTTTATTCATTTTAAATCTTTAACAACCTATTTACTTTTTCAACTAAACTATTACCGTCTTGACTACCGATAATTGTATCATATCCAACTCGCAACAAGCCCATTGCAGTTACAAATGTGTGATCACTAACATCTCCGGTTTCGTCAACTATTCCTGTAATATCGCTTGGATTGATATATTGAACTACTGGTTTCTTAGTAAAAGGCAAATCCTCTGGCCAGCGTCGAGTTTTCAGAGCTTCAGTAATTTTCTGCAAGCTCGATCCGCCGCCGCACAGTAAAATCCTATTCGGCAAATAATCAACATTATCAAAATCGCTCAGCGCCAATTCAACGCCTGATAGCCAAACTTCCAAAGTCTTGTCGATCGCTGCGTCAACTTTCTTCTTTACGCTAGGTTTCAAATTCTCATTATCAATATTCAGCTTCAACTTTTCTGCATCTTTGAAGCTTAAATCCAGGTCAGCCGCAATAGTTCTAGTGAAACTTCGTCCACCAATACCAAACATCTTTGTACCTTCGACTCCGCCGTCATTAACAACCGCAATATCCGTCGTGCCACCACCAATGTCCGCTAGAATCGCCGTGAAATTGCTATCCGTATCCGACCCCAAAACACTCCTACTCACCGCAAATGGCTCGGCAGCCACAGCCACCAAATCCAACGCAAGCTCGTCCGCAACCTTCTCCAGTGCGCCGATATGAACCATCGGAGCAAACGCCGTGTAAATCTGCACCGCCACGTCTCGCCCCTGAAAACTAATCGGATTCGAAACTTTATATCCGTCAATATGAATACTCACCAGCGCCGAGTTAACCAGCTTCACTTCAACATCCTCATTGCCAGTTTCTAGTGCAATTTGAGCCTGAGCCTTTCCCTGAGCTCGCTCCTGAACCTTCTCAATAATAAACTCCATCTCGGCAATGTCTAATGGCTTATTCGGCTGCGGTCTGCGATAGCGAATAGTATTCGTAACGCCCTTAACTAACTCGCCCGCGATACCAATAACGACTCGCTTACCCTGAACGCCAGCTTGATCCTCAGCTTCAGACAGAGCCTCTTCGCAATTCGCCACAACACCAGCAATATCAGCAATCGCACCGCTATGCATATCGCCCATTTCCTGCTGCTTTCGACCAACGCCAATAATCTTTAGCTCATCGTCTTTAACTTCAGCGATTAATGCCTTAACCACCTCCGTACCAATATCTAAGCTAACCAATAGCTCGCGACTATCTTTATCAGACTTCTTCAACATGTCTTTCAATGCCATATAAGAAATATTATATAACGCTTGTGATTTTAGAGCAACAGTTAATTATCTATCTTAAAACAGCCTTGATTCGACGAATTCCAGCCGAGCTAGATTCCTCTTTGGTGATTTTGAATCGCTTGCCATCTTCAGATAGAACTCCAGTGTGTTCGACGTGTGGACCGCCACAGACTTCAAAGCTGACGACATTATCATCCTTACCAATAGAATACACCTTAACTTCGTCGCCGTAACGCTCGCCGAACGCGCCAATTGCGCCCATGCTCAATGCCTCGTCCGTCGGATAAACAGCAAAGCTAACTAGCAAATCTTCATCAATCCAAGCATTAACCTGGTCTTCAACCGCTTGTTTTTCTTCTGGCGTCAATTTATCGTGATTAAAATCAAAGCGCAATCGATCGGCGGTAATATTGCTTCCGTGCTGCTGTAAATCTGGCGCATTCAAAACCTTGCGTAACGCCGCACCCAACAAATGCGTCGCCGTGTGATATTTCAGATGAATAGAGTCATGACCTTCCAGGCCACCGCTAAATTGCCCTTTGCGAGCCGTCTTAGAACGCTGTCGCTGCTCATTCATTTTCGCGGTAAATTCCTCGCGCCAATTGTACGAAAGCTTAATTCCTTGTTTATATGCCTCTTCCGTACTGAGCTCCACTGGGAAACCGAAAGTGTCGTACAAAGTGAACAATTCTTCACCAGTCAAGCCATCGTCAATGTAGCGCTGCATTTGTCGCAAACCTTTTCTCAAAGTCTGGCGAAAAGCTTTTTCCTCCTTAACGAGGACGGCAATTATATTGTCGCGATTATTCTTCACCTCTGGAAAATCAGCTTCGTACAAATCAGCAATCGTCGGCACAACTTCTTGCAGGAAATTCTGCTCGATCCCCAAGTCAAAACTATAGCGAATTGCCCGACGGAGCAGACGACGCATCACATAGCCCTGCTCTTTATTACTTGGCACACACCCATCAACCGCCATAAACGTCGCAGCCCTCAAATGATCAGCAATCACTCGCATACTCTCGGTATGTGAAGTGTAATCCTTGCCGCTCAGATCTTGCAGCTTTTCAATAATCGGCCAAAGCAAGCTAATCTTAAAGACGTCAGGATCATTATTTGCTGCAGCCGCGATTCGCTCAAGTCCAGATCCATGGTCAATATTTGGCTTATCAAGTGGCTCAAATTTTCCCTCGGCAACTTTTTTATACGCCATAAATACGTTATTACCGATCTCCATAAATCGACCACAATCACAGTTCGGATGACAATTTTCACCAAATTTTGGATCATGCTCAATGAAATCAAACTCATAAAACATCTCACTATCCGGACCGCACGGATCACCAACCGGAGTAGTTTCTGGACCGCCATTACGACTCCACCAGTTTTTACTGCCGTCATAAAAGAAAATTCTTTCACCTGGATTTACACCACGCGCCGCTCCCTGCTCTTCGCTGCCGATGTCCGCCGTTTTTGCATCAATGCCCTTTTCTGCAAACTTTTTCTGCCACAATTTAGCCGCTTCAACATCTTTATCGATATTATATTCCGGCGCACCAATAAAACACGTTACGTACAATCTCTGCGGATCAAGACCAATTTCCTCAGTCAAAAACGTCCACATCCAGCCAATTTGCTCTTCCTTAAAATAGTCGCCCAAACTCCAGTTTCCAAGCATCTCAAAAAATGTCGTATGGCGATTATCGCCAATGTCGTCGATGTCCTGCGCTCGCAAACACGTTTGAGAATCGGCAATTCTCTTACCTTCGGGATGCGTCTCACCAAGCAAGTATGGAATCATCGGCTGCATTCCGGCGCCCGTAAATAAAGTCGTCGGGTCATTAGTTAAAATCAACGGCGCACGCTCAACAACGGCGTGACCCTGTTTTTTATAAAATTCAAGATATTTACTACGTATTTTTTGGGCATTCATGAGTGTTATTATACCATAAAATAACCCCACCTTATAGATGGGGTTATAGATCAAATCACCAATCTCAACAGATTATTCAGCTACTTCTTCAGCTGACTCTTCTTTTGGTTGATTCTTGCGAAGTTTTTCTGGATTACGGATGGATTTGTGCTTGTCAGCTGCAACTTCCTTAACCCACTTTGGCAACTTAACGCCAGCTTCTTTCAATAGCTTAACTACGCGTGGTGTTGGCTGTGCGCCATTGTCCAAATATTTCTGAGCCAATTCAACTTGGATATTTGATTCTTTAGTGTGTGGGTTGTAGCTACCGACATAAGCGACTACACGACCGCTTGATGGATGACGATGTGCTTCTTGTACCGCCAAGCGATATACTGGATAACCTTTGCGACCCAAACGTTGCAAACGAATTGCTAGCATAAAATTAATTCTTCCTTTAACTCTACGTTTTATTATTCCTTACTTTAGAACAGTTTACACTATTTTTCCCATAACGTCAATCTGTTTTCACGATTCCGCCGCCCAAACATTCATCGCCGTCATATATTACCGCAGATTGACCCGCAGCTACGGCACGCTCCGAAGCAGAAAGGTGCACAATATCTCCGTCAATTTTCGCGTCAAATAAAGCGCCTCGATGACGCAGCCGAACCTGCACATTCTTATCTTTATGCGGTGCTTGATTAATCCAATGAATATCCGCCAATCTAAGTTCTTTTCGCCACAAACTTTCATTGTCAATTGATCGCGACACGTAAACCTCATTTTTTTTCATATCTTTGCCGACGACATAGTACGGTAATCCGCCACCAACATTCAAACCATGACGCTGACCAAGCGTATAGAAAATTGCGCCGTCATGCTTACCAACGACAGATCCCGTCTGCTGATCAATAATATTTCCTGGCGCAGTTTTAACATATTCCGACAAAAACTCACGAATTCCAACTTGCCCAACAAAACAAATTCCCATTGATTCCTTTTTGCTAGCCGTCCACAGACCGCGTTCTTTCGCCATTTCGCGAACTTCCGCCTTAGTAAAATCGCCCAACGGAAATATGGTTTTTGACAAAGCTTCCGAAGTCACTCGATATAAGAAATACGTTTGGTCTTTATTATCATCACGAGCGCGCAACAATTTAGCCGACGAAGACGATTCATGAGCAACGCGCGCATAATGCCCTGTCGCGATATAATCCGCTCCAGCCGCCAACGAGGCCTCTAAAAATATCTTAAACTTCACTTCTTGATTACACATAATATCTGGGTTTGGTGTGCGACCCGCTTGGTATTCGCGAATCATGTAATCGACAACGTTTTGCTTATATTCTTTCTGGAAATCAAAAACTCGAAAATCAATGCCCAAACCAACCGCCACACGCTTGGCGTCAGCAACATCTTCCGCCCACGGACAATGCA
>CALHZJ010000007.1 GCA_938041005.1 uncultured Candidatus Saccharibacteria bacterium
CACTCGGCTTATATTGCCACAGAGTAATTTCGTCAATAATTTGCTGACGATTCGCCATCACAAAAACCGCAACAGAAAGTACAATTATCGGCGTGAGGACGCTGAATATTTTACGCACGATTGACATTAATCACCACCTTATCATTATCAATTTTAGCCTCCAGTGTGTCGCCAGGTCTTGCTTTATTGGACAATAAAACATCACTCAGCGGATTCGCTAATTCCGACTGAATTGTTCGTCTTAAAACTCGCACGCCGCGTTGCTCATCAAATCCTCGATCGATCAACCAACGCTTCGCCGAAGAAGTAATATCAAGCGTCATTCCATGTCGACCAACAGCTTCGATCAAGTCAGACGTGAGATTGTCAAAAATCTTTCGCACAATCGAGCGAGACAGCGGCTTGAATGTAATCACGTTATCAAATCTGCCAATCAATTCTGGACGCAAAAATTCCTCAAGCTCACGCAGAGCGGCACGCGAATTTTTCTCGTGACGATTTTCGCTAGCCGACTTTTTCTGCCCAGACGCACCAAATCCCAGCTCCGAATCCTGAATCATTTGCTCGGCGCCGACGTTGCTCGTCAAGATAATAATCGTCTGCCGAAAACTCACCGTTCGCCCGTGAGAATCGCTTAACTTGCCGTCCTCCAGAATTTGCAAAAGCAAATTTAGAACATCAGGATGCGCCTTTTCAATTTCATCAAACAACACCACGCTATATGGTCGACGACGAACTTTATCTGTCAATTTCCCGCCATCATCATAGCCAACATAACCAGCCGGCGCACCGACAAGACGACTAGCCGTGTGACGCTCAGAAAACTCGCTCATGTCAATTTTAATCAAACTATCATCGCCGCCAAAAACTTCCCGCGCCAGAACTCGCGCCAATTCCGTCTTACCAACTCCAGTCGGACCCAGAAAGATAAACGACCCAAGCGGCCCACTCTGACGATTCAGCCCGGCTTTATTGCGCCGAATCGCGCGCGCCAGTTGCTCAATCGCTTCATTCTGACCAAGAACGCTCTGGCTCAGTCGTTTTTCCAAGAGAATCAAATCCTTCATCTGATTTAACGATAGTCTATCAATCGGAATATTCGTCATCGCCGAAACCGCCCGACGCAAATGCTCATCGGTCAATATTGGCTCATCGCTGGCTTCATCTTTCAGCGCTTCAGCTTGTAATTCCAATTGCCTCATTTGCATCTTAAATTCTGCGGCTTTTTCATAATTTTCGGCCTCGACCGCGGCGTCAATTTTCCCAGCCAATCGCTTAATTTGGCGAGCCAACTTATCCTTACGCGACAATTTTATTGGCGAACTAGATTTCAATAAACTCGCTGCCTCGTCAATCACGTCGATCGCTTTATCTGGCAAAAATCGCTCCGTCACGTAACGCTGGCTCAAATCTACCGCCTCAGTCAGCATTTCGTCAGGAATTTGGACTTGATGATGCTTGGCTAATTTTCCTCTCAATCCTTGCATCATTTCCACCGCCTCTTCTGGTGATGGCTCATTAACCGTTACCGATTGGAAGCGCCGTGACAACGCAGCATCTTTTTCGATATGCTTTCGATATTCATCAAACGTCGTCGCACCAATCAGTCGAACCTCGCCTCGCGACAACGCTGGCTTCAATACGTTCGCCGCGTCCATCGAGCCTTCGGCCGAACCGGCGCCAACTAACAGATGTAACTCGTCAATAAACAAAATAACTTCTTGATGTTTTTTGGCGACCGCCAGAACTTTTTGCAATCTCTCCTCAAATTGCCCGCGATATTTCGTCCCAGCAATCATCGCCGTCAAATCCAGTTGAAAAAGTCGCTTACCCTTCAAAAATTCGGGGACTTTATTATTAGCAATCCTCTGCGCCAAACCCTCAACGACCGCAGTTTTACCGACGCCAGGTTCGCCAATTAGCGCTGGATTATTCTTGCTACGCCTGCCCAAAATCGTGATCATTCGCTGAATTTCCGACGATCGACCAATCACCGGATCCAAAAATCCTTCGCTGGCACGCCGCGTCAAATCGACACCAAATTTCTCCAAAACTCGCAAATCGCCAGAATTTTTACTCGCCGTGCTGCGTTCACTCTGCAGAGATTCAAATTGCTGTTTATCGAACACGTCTTCCAGATTTCCACGCAGATTGTCAATGTCAACATTCATATCTCGCAGCAATTTAGTCGCTCGCGCCTCGTGCTGCTGCAGCATTCCATAAACGATGTGTTCCGTGCCAATTTTTTCCTGTCCAAATTCGACTGCCAATTGCCAAGCAATCCTTATCAATTCAACAACTTCAGCGCTCAAACCCTTACTTACAATCGTAATCACCAGCGGCTTTGCGGTCAGGTTCAACGCCATTTCCGCACGATCCAAAGTTACGCCATTTTCCGCCAAAATCTTCGCTCCTAGCGACGAATTCTGCGCCAGCACACCAAGCAAAATATGCTCCGTGCCAACATATTCACTCCCCTCATTATGTGCCAGAAAACCAGCTCGCCCCAAACTGGCCCGAGCCGTTTCCGTCAGCCGAGGTTCTAATTCAGAAAAATCTTCTGACATATCGCCCTCCTTTCGTTTTCGGCGATTCGCAGAAGGCAGCTTATTCCGCCACCTCCTCAACTACGCTCATCAAGCTATCCTCAATATTCTTTCGAGGTTTTGGTTCTGCCTTAACGGGAGTTTTTGCTTCGATATCTAACTCATAGCCAGTCAATCGACTTGCCAAGCGAACATTCTGTCCAGCGCGACCAATTGCTATTGATTGCTGATCTTCGCTAACATAAACCGTCGCACGCTTCTCATCTTCATTGACAGTCACACTCAAAACCTCTGCTGGGCTCATCGCATTAGCAATAAATCCAGCCGCATCTTCCTCGTATGGAATAATGTCAATTTTTTCCTGCTCGCCAATTTCATTCATCACGGCCTGAACGCGGGCGCCGTGACCGCCAACAAACGTACCAACTGGATCAACGCCAGGTAGCACCGAAGAAACCGCCAATTTGGTTCGGCGACCAGCTTCACGAGCGATTGCCTTAATCTCAACCGCACCAGTTTCCATCTCTGGAACTTCTTGATTGAACAAGAATCGCACAAACTCTTCATTGCCGCGGCTAAGAATCAATTGCGGACCGCGACCTTCGCGCTCAATATCCTTAATATAAACCTTAATTCGACGACCAACGCCGTAATATTCACCAGGAATTTGCTCGCTCTGAGGCATAATTCCGACAGCCTTGCCAAGCTCAATTCGCACAACGCGCGGCTCAACTCGTTGAACTGTACCGATAACAACCGTACCGATTTTATCCTCAAATTCCGCCAAAACAACTTCACGCTCAGCCTCGCGCAAACGCTGCAAGATCACTTGCTTAGCAGTCTGAGCCGCAACTCGACCAAAAGTCGTCACGTTATGAGTTTCCATCACAACTTCACCGCCAAGTTCAGCCGCAGGATCTATCTCCTTAGCTTCCTCTAGGTCGATTTGATTGGCGTCATTCTCAACTTCTTCAACAACAGTTTTAACAACCGACACGACAGCCGTACCGTTATTGATATTCAAGCTAGCGCGAACCAACTGATCTCGTGTGCCGTTATCACGACGCCAAGCCGCCGCAATCGCCTGTTCAATCACGCTCAAAACTGTTTCCTCTGGCAAGTTTTTTTCCTCAGCAATCGTACGCACTGCCAACGTCAACTGCTTGATATTCAAATCTTCCATTACATTCTCCTTCTTATTAATTATATCTTTTTCCGTCTCAAACTTCCATAAACGAAAAACTCCGACCTGCCGGCCGGATGAGTACTTTCTCATTGTATTAAAAATTTTTCATTTTGTCAATTTAATTTCTTCTGCCATAAAGACAAACGTCCATTAGTAGCTGGAGCTACACACTCAAAGCCGATTTGCCGGTAAAATCCTTCGGCAGATCGCAGAGATTCCAGTTCCATAATACGCGCGATTGGATATTCATCGCCCAAAGCCTTAATTGCCATTTGTCCAATTCCACGTTTACGCATCTCTTCTTTGACAAAAAAGATCTTCTACCATGATCTTATCTCCATCAAAACAGGCAGTCACAAGTCCAGATGATAATTCCTTGCCCGGAACATCAATAGAAAAAACATCGCTACAATAATAGGCGCCCATGCCTGCTACATAAGACGCCAGTTCTTTCTTTGGGTCATCTTCTATAGAAGAACATCCTAAGATAAACTCAAGATAAGCTGAAACAGCACGATCTAATGCTATGTCATCATTTACAGACAACTTGGTTAAATTTACTTCAGGATTCACTCTGAAACTTTAACATAAAAATATGTTTTGTCAATTTACTTCAATACACTTTTCTAGGATTCCCGACATCGCGCTTTTTTCAGCCTCAGTCACCCACAAGCGATATCGTCGCTTTATTGCTATCTGGCGCGCTACATACTGACAACGAAACGGCTTATTGCTCGGCAGCCAAGTCGCCGCATCGCCGTCACCTTTGGCTTGATTTGCTGGGCCGTCAACCGCCAACAGATTCATTGGATCGTTCGCCAATTTCTCTCGCTCTTCTGGAGAAATTTGCTGTGCACCCTTTTGCCAAGCATCGCTCAAAGCCACGACGTGATCAATCTGAACCTTAGAACTGGTTTTTTCGCCGCGCTGAAATTGAATTGTTTGACCGGCGTACGGATCATTCAGCACACCCGACAAAACTCGACATTTTTCATCAATTTTCTCATCCGTCAAATCTCGCGCCAGAATCACTTCCCGCACAGAGCAGCCGTTAATTTTACCCCAGCCATTGCCAAATTGCTTTCTGGAATAACCAGTCTTTGGCGCACGTCCTTTAATTTCTATCTTTTCCAATTCCGATTTGGCGTTCGAAGCACCAAATAATTCTCGTTGCGTTGAAGTTTGAATTGTCTGAGGTTCGGGCTGTGAAATTCGCGAAGCCCAAACCGCCACGCCAGCCACCATAATTACCAGCGCAACCACCACTTGCCGACGTCGTATTTTATTCACCCTCATGGCTGTATTATAATTAAATTATGACTAAAGTTCCACGCTTACTTGACACATTCACACCAAATCATTACAACTTAACTCTCGATTTAACGCGCGCCGAGGAAAAAGAATTTTCTGGCACAGTTATCATTTCTGGCGATTCCACCAGCGAATCAATTTCGCTACATTCCAAAGGCTTAACAATTCAATCAGCCACAATCGACAATCAGCCCGCCGACGTTTCATTCGGCGAATTTGATGAATTGAGATTATCCCAGCCGAACCTTAAAAACGGAAACCACACAATTCACATCATTTTTTCCGGAAATATTACCGACGCAATGCACGGCTTGTATCCTTGCTACTTCACCCACGATGGCGTTAAAAAACAGCTTTTCGCCACTCAATTTGAATCGCATCACGCGCGTGAAGTTTTTCCTTGCGTTGACGAGCCAGCCGCCAAAGCTGAATATGATTTGACGCTAATAACTCGCCCAGAGATAACGGTTTTGGGAAATATGCCCGTAAAAAGCGAAGAAGAAAACGGCGATTCTCTCACGACAACATTTGAGGAAACATCACGAATGAGCAGCTATCTTCTGGCTTTCGTCATCGGTGAATTGCACAAAAAAACCGCTCGCACCAAATCTGGCGTCGAGGTTAACGTCTGGGCAACGCCAGCTCAGAATGAAAATACATTAGATTTTGCGTTAGATATCGCCACTCGTTCAATCGATTTTTATGACGAATATTTCGGCGTCAAATATCCATTGCCAAAATCCGACCACGTCGCTCTTCCCGACTTTTCCTCTGGTGCCATGGAAAACTGGGGATTGATTACTTACCGCGAAAGTTGTTTGCTTGCGGATCCAGAATTGACTCCAGAATCATCCAGGCGCTTCATTGCCACAGTTATCGCGCACGAACTCAGCCATCAATGGTTCGGCAATTTGGTTACCATGCAGTGGTGGAATGACTTGTGGCTCAACGAAAGCTTTGCTAATATGATGGAATATGTAGCAATTGACGCGCTTCAGCCGGATTGGCATATGTGGGAAGATTTTGCCACGAATGAAGTAACGGCCGCACTCAGGCGCGACAGCTTGGATGGCGTTCAATCAGTTCAAGCCGACGTCAATCATCCAGATGAAATCAGCACCTTATTCGACCCAGCTATCGTTTACGCCAAGGGCGGGCGGCTGCTTGTTATGGTCAGAAAACTTATCGGTGAAGAGGCATTTCGCGCTGGACTTAAATCATATTTTGAAAAATTCGCGTATAAAAACACTGTCGGAAATGACCTATGGCAAGAATTGGAATCAGCGAGCGGTCAGCCAATTGTCAACTTAATGAACGCTTGGATTTCCCAACCTGGCCTTCCTGTCGTATCAGTTTCAAACAGTCACAACACAGTAATTTTAAGTCAGGAGCGATTCTTCATCGGCGAACACCAACCATCCGACGCATTATGGCCGATTCCATTATTCGCAAACCAGCCACTTGACGTAAAGGTTCTAAATCAAAAAGAAACCACCATTTCCATTGAAAAACCATTACAATTAAACTGCGGCTTAAGCGCCCACTTCGTCACCAAATATGATGAATCCACTCGTGAATATTTATTGAAAAACATTACAGAATTGCCAACCTTGGATAAGATTTGCATTTTACAGGACGCGACAATACTCGCCCGCGCTGGATTTGAAAATTCGGCGTCACTACTTCCATTGGCATTGTCACTAAAAACCGAGACCAACGAAAAAATCTTCGGGATGGCGGCTGGTGCTTTGACGGAACTGCGAAAATTCGTCGATGATAATGACGCCGCCAGAGATTCATTAAAGAAAATTTCTGGAGAATTTGCGCACGCCACATTTGAAGAGCTTGGCTGGGATGAAAAAGCTGGCGAATCGGACGACGACCGCGAGCGGCGCACCACGGCTCTGAGTTTGATGATGTATAGTGAAGATGAAGAAGTCTTGAATGAAGCGAAAACGCGATTTGACAACAATAAGCTGGAAGACTTACCGACAGAAATTCGAGCTTTAATTATCAGCGCAAACGCGAGACATTTCGAGACGCCAGAGATGACTGAAAATCTCTTTGCCACATATAAAAACACGCCGTCAAATGACCTGCAGAATGATATTGCAATTGGACTAACTTTCACCAAAAACCCTGAAACAGCAGAAAAAATTCTTGCCAACATTAAAAATTCCAACATCATCCGCCCGCAAGACGCCAGCCGTTGGTTTGTGTATTTGATTCGCACCAGAGAAAGCCGCCAGATTGCTTGGAATTGGCTGAAAGAAAACTGGGCGTGGGTCGAAGATACGTTTGGTGAGGATAAAAGTTACGACGATTTTATTCGCTATGCCGCCACAGCTCTACTGACAACCGACGAACTTAACGACTTTCGACAATTCTTTGAACCGATGGAAAATATTCCAGCCCTAACCAGGACAATCAAATTAGGAATTACCGAAATATCCGCGCGCGTCGAGCTGATTGAGCGAGATAAGGCGGACGTGCTCTCTCTGCTTTGCAAACAACACTGTGATATATTATGCCACATTTTTGACAAAATCTATTGACATTTTATACTATTAGTGATATATATTAGCTTTTGTTGACAGAACAAATGTTTTGTCCGAAAGCGCACTTTGATAAGTTCGATAGAAAGGTAGCCCTAAAATGGGCGTCTACTACAACCCCGTTGAAGACATCATCAATGGCTCCGTAGCCGTCGAATACCTCAACACTCACAACTACGATGAGGCCATTCGCCAGCTACCGCCCAAGCATCACCTGTATGCACTCTGCGATAGGATTATTTTCAAGCAAGCCGCCTGCGTGGATGCCAGGGAGGAGTTCGAGGAATTCTTCAGTCAGTACAACCAGGGGTATCTGATCAGCTTCCAGCTGATCGCACTTCCTGAGAGCGCTCACAAGCGCTCTTACTGATTCAGGTCTAAAATAGACCACCAGCGAATATGGTAGTAGAACCATACCTTTTTCTCGCTTATCATATTCGCTCCATAGATGTGCGTCTATGCTGATGAGTCGAAAACGACGAAAGCGAACAATTTATTCCAATACCACACACTCTTCAACTACAGGCGGACTTCCATCAACAGAAATTGCCAGCATTTGCATATCACAGCTTTCATACTGCGCATTTTTGGCAATGAATATTTCAGCAGCAAAACGCATTTGTTGCTGTTTTTTATTTGTAATCGCCGCCAAGCCATCGCCAAAATTGTCATTTTTCCGATATTTGACCTCTGTAAAATATAAAACATTATCTTTTTTACTAACAATATCAATTTCGCAATATCGCGTTCGCCAATTCCGTTCTATAATCTCATGACCATCAGCAACCAACCAATCCGCCGCCGCTTGCTCACCTTTATCGCCAATTTGACGCGTCGTGTCTTTTTGCTGGTTTTTAGATTTTCTATCGTCAGACGCATTTTGCGAATTCGACTCAACACCAGCATATTTAGTCAACGGCGCAAAACTCAGCCGATGTAGCGGAGTTACGCCCAGATTATCAATAGCTACTCGGTGCTTCGCCACTCCATAACCAACGTGTGAGGAAAAATCATATCCCGGATAAATATTATCCTGCTCTGCCATGAATTTATCACGCGCCACTTTAGCAATAATCGACGCCGCCGAGACGCTCGGAATCAGACCGTCGGCTTTCGCTATAATTGTTACGTACTTTTCTAGCGGCGTACCTGCCAAAAAATTGACCGTCCCATCGATAATAATCTCATCAAACTTCGAGCCATTTTTCTGACATTTCGCCTGAATTTCTTTAACTGCGCGCCGCGTTGCCAATTTAAGCGCCTCGCTCATTCCTATTTCATCCAGCTCCTCAGCAGGAACCCAGCCCAACGCCCAAGCCGACGCTTGCTCGCGAATTTCCTCATCGAGCAATTCACGTCGTTTTTTGGTCAATTTTTTACTATCATCAAGCCCTTCAATTTCAGCGCCGCCCAAAACCACCGCGCCAATCACCAACGGTCCAGCCCACGCGCCGCGCCCGACTTCATCAATTCCCAGAATCACTCGACAATCTTCCCTTTTTCGTCATAAAATCAGCAATAATCCAGCCAATCCAAACTGTTGTCGCGCCTAATGTATTTGCCAAAATATCCCAATTCGTGTCGTCCAATTTTATACTCGCCAAACCCGCCTTGACTATAAATAATTCCGCCAATTCATTAATGCAACCCAGCGCCGAAACTAAAGCGAAAACTGAAAACGCCATCACCAGCCAATGTGCTCGCCATTTCATCGACGAAACCAAATACGCCCAGAACAGCCCCGTAAATAGCCCACCGCCCACAAAGTGAGTCGTAAAACTAGTGTCCTGTCCGCCAATTAACGGCGATGGCAAATACCAAGATATGAAAAACAACAAACACGCTACGTAAAGTAGCCAGCGATATTTTTGCTCACTATCAAAGCCGTTTTTCTTCAAAACATAAGGAGTCGCCACAGCCAAAGTCGTCGGAACAAGGACGGATATATAATGAAATATTGCCATATTGAGATTATAACATGAGAAAACCGCCTCAGATTAAGAGACGGTTTTTAATGATTAACCAATTGACAATTACGCGTCTTTATGGCGAGCTGCAACTTCAGCAGCCTTAGCGTCAAGTTCAGCCTGAGCAGCATCTTTTTCAGCTTGTTTTGCAGCAGCAGCCCGAGTAGCTTCTTCCTTCAAGCGTTCAGCTTCCGCTTCTGCCTTAACGTCATGAATATCATTAACAGCAACGCGATCGAAATTCTTAGCCGTCAAGCGAGCTGACTTACCACTACGCTGACGAAGGAAGCTTAAGAACTTGCGGCGAACCTTAGCACGACGAACAATCTCAATCTTCTCAATCAGCGGACTGTGCATCAAAAATGACTTTTCAACGCCAACGCCTGAAGCGATCTTTCGAACCGTAATGCGTGATGTGTGCGATTTTTTATTGTCGGTACGAATAACAACACCCTCGAACATCTGAATACGCTCTTTGTTGCCTTCCTTAATTTTCTGGTAAACACGAACTGTGTCACCACTGCGAGCATCGACAACTGCTTGCTTTTTTTGTGCTTGGTTGATTTTGTTGATTAACTCAAAACTCATAATTTTTTCCTATCTTCCGAACTCGCTCCGACTGGCCACGCAGTTGTACCTCTGCGGCTCCACGTCAAGCAAGGCTCGAATATTTAACTCTCGTACAATTACATAAGATAATAACACAAATCTGAAGAAATATCAATTAAATAAAATGGAGTATAATATAGTTATGGATTACAATAAATTAGCACTCGAACTACACGAAAAATACAAAGGTAAAATTACGACTAGCCTCAGAGATAAAGAGGAGCTTAATCGCGACAAGCTTAGCGCCTATTACAGCCCTGGCGTCGGCGCAGTCAGCCAAGCAATTGCCGAAAATCCAGCCGATTTACCAAAGTACACTTGGACAAACAATCTAGTCGCCGTAATCTCAGACGGCTCAGCAATTTTGGGCTTGGGTAATTTGGGGCCAAAAGCCGCCATGCCAGTTATGGAAGGAAAAGCTTTGCTGTTTAAGCATTTTGCCGATGTCGACGCCGTGCCAATTGTGTTAGACGTTCACGAACCAGAAGAAATCATTGCCACCATTAAAGCCATCGCGCCAAGTTTCGGGGCCATCAACCTCGAAGATATCGCCGCACCAAAATGTTTTGAGATTGAAGAACGATTGAAGGCAGAATTAGATATTCCAGTCTTTCACGACGATCAACACGGCACGGCTGTCGTTGTATTAGCGGGCTTAATTAACGCCGCTAAATTGACAGGACGAAACCTGGCAGATTGCAAATTCGTGGTCATCGGCGCAGGCGCAGCTGGCACGGCAATCATCAAATTGTTAAATCTTTACGGGGCAAAAAACATCGTAGCGGTGGATAGTCGAGGAATTGTCGGAAAATCACGCACAGATTTGAACGCTGAAAAAACCGCATTATTGGAATACGTCGACGCATCACAATCTGGCTCAATTGAAGACGCCAT
>CALHZJ010000008.1 GCA_938041005.1 uncultured Candidatus Saccharibacteria bacterium
GAGCTATTTATCAATCTTATTCAATAACCCACCATAATTATACGGCGTGAATTTGTCATTAATAAAGATCGGATAGGCCGGAGTTTTTACTCCCATTTCCTCTGCCAAACTCTGGTCAATTGGCTGGAATGCTCTTAGGTTTGCCTGATCAAGATTTAACCTCGTTTTATCCTCCAGAGTCATCCGATATACAAAGCGAAACTTCTCCACCTCTGAAGTCGCCTGACAATCAGCAATTTTCTTTTCAGCAAGTATTTGCAGCTTCTGGCGCCAGATTTTCACATCATTCAACCTGCTCTGCACGCTAATTTCTATCGACACGCAATTTAGCGCATACTTATTTATACAATCATAATCTGCCACAATCACCCGAGGCAAACCCAATAACCATGACGCGCCCAGCAACTCTTCATTTGCACCCTCCCCGACAAACGTACAGTCATTATCCGGACAAAACGTATTGTGAAAATCAAGCGCAATATCATATTCCTTGCACATTTTCAGTAGCTCAATCGGGCGCTGCTGCTCGTATATATCGCTTGATTTCACGCCGGGAAATGACCGGTTCAAGTCTTGTTCGACGAAACGCTTATTTATTTTTATAGCTTCCTCATTCGCCAGTACGCTGTCAATATTTTCCAGCGGATTTTCCTGTAAACTCTTGACCAGATCAATGCCCAGCATTTCATTCCCGTGCATGCCGCCAATTACTAATATTTTCATATTCTTATCCTCCTTATATATTATTTTTTTACCGAGATAAATCAATTGATACAAAATTCCGCCAATCAGGAACATCAGATTTGGCTTTATCAATGGTCGCATCATCGCCAAAGTCTCTCATGGCCACGCGCGTCATCGCTGGCACAATAGTCCGATAGGCCACCTTCGTCTGATCTAGGCGACTGGAAAACCCGTATACCATTGAGCGAAAATTTACTAGATTATTACGTCTCGAGACTTGGCGGTCAGCAAAAACTTCGTCCAGCCATAATATCTCTGGGTTAGGAGCAGCGGTTGGCGCGTACTTTTGCTTAAGCCACGCTGCCATCTCTAGCGACCCAGGATATTTTTCAGCCGCAATCTGTATTGGATCAGCCGTCCAAGCGACCGCCGCCAATGCCAGTCCCGCTGGTGTCTCCTCGATATACCAACACGCTGGGCGCGTCTCGCCGATAGCATCAAATTTCTCGGTCAATTCTTGTTCTGTATAAGCTTCGTCTCCAGTCACGCTGCCACAAGCTTGACATATATCACCAGGATTTTGACGAGAATAGCCTGACGAGCAGCCACCGCATTTACTTACTTCATACCAAGGCTCTGCCGCGAACGCCGCTTGATACGCTGGAATAATCGCGTCGTACTTCTCTCTCGCCTCATCTGGCGCAGCGAACCTCGCTGTTCTTATTTCACTCATAAATATCTCCAAAAATTAACTAAATTGACTGTCAAAAAATCAAAACGCCAGCGTCGCGCCGGCATTCATTTGGATTTATTCACAAACTACTCAGCGCGAGCTGGCCAAACGTGAGAATGATGCTTGAAGACGTTTTTATAACCGCCAGTGCCGTTTTGCATCCAGTCGCTAATCCTGGCAACCGTACGACTACTGAGCTTCGTTGCTGCGATGATGTCGGCGTATTTTTCGCCTTTTGACAACATTTTGGCGGCTTGCAGACGTGCGCCAACTTCAATAATCTCCTTCTGAGTCATGACATCGCGAAGAAACGCTCGTACTTCATT
>CALHZJ010000009.1 GCA_938041005.1 uncultured Candidatus Saccharibacteria bacterium
GCTGATTATGTGATAATTGGACATTCGGAACGTCGCTATATTTTCATTGAAAGCGAAAAAGATATTCGACTGAAAGTTCAGGCGGCAATTCGAAATCGTATTCATCCGATTTTGTGTGTTGGTGAGACGATTCAAGAGAAGACTCTTGGCGAAACGAAGGATGTTCTGGTTGATCAATTGACTAGCGGTCTGGCTAATGTGACGGCGGACGAGCTGGATGAAGTAGTTATTGCATATGAGCCAGTTTGGGCAATCGGTACTGGCGACAGCGCTAAAGCGTCTGATGTAAAAAAAGCTACACAGATGATTCGACGACATATTTCTCATTTGTATGGTAAAAAAGCGGCGGAATCAGTTCGAGTTGTCTATGGTGGAAGTATTACGTCAATAAACGCCGCAGATTATTTAGCAATTGATGAACTTGATGGTTTATTGGTTGGGGCAGCCAGTTTGGATGCATATCAATTTAAGGAGATAATCTCGAAAGCACATAAAGGTTAAAAAATAGGGGGCATATGACAGATATTGATTTTGATGAGTTGGATAGAGCGGTAAGCTCTCTTATGGATAAGCAGCGAGAAAAGGAAGCTCCAGTGGTGGCTAATGAAAATAATAGCGAAGTTTCTGCGTCTGCGCCCGTAGAGGAAAAACCTGTGTCAGAGAACTCTATTGGTACTAGTTTTGCGCCTCCAGTAACTCCATTTACACTTTCGTCTGTTGATTCTACTCCTTTATCATCGATCTCTCAGCCTGAAGCAAAAAAAGAGCCTTCTAACGACAATACGATTCCTAAAGAGGTCGATAGTCTTACGAACGAGAAAGTTGCTAACGATTCAATAGCTAACAGAGCTCCTGGTGTGGCCGCTAGCGAAGTTAAAGCTGCGCCATTAGTTGCGAGACGCTCGACTGGTCGTTTCATGGATGTTGTTAGACCTTCATCTGTCAGCACTATCCAAAAACCTGCTACTCCCGCTCCATCCCGAACTGGCACGACGATTCAGCCTTCACCTGATTTGGTGGACGTGATTAGCATAAATAATAGGCATTCTGCGGTAAGGAAAGAAATGTCTGATATGGTTGCTCAATCAGATAATCTTAGCGACACTCCTGATCTTAAGGACGTGCATAATGAATCTACTTTTGCGGAAATTGAAGATGCGCCTGCTGAGGAATTGTCGTTGACTGATAAGATAGCGCAATCATTAGCCGTAAGTAATAGCGAAGCTCCTGCTATACCGATGACTACGCCGCTGGAGTCTCCGTTTATTGCTAATGTTGAGGTAGAGAAGCGACCGCTTGGTTCTGTTAACCAAACTATGACTAATTCTGAGATGAATAGCGATGAAGATGCGTCTATGTCTGTTGATTCTGAGGATGTAAAATTGGAACATCAATACAATACCAATTTATCTGATTACAGCATGAGCGAAAATTCTTTGGGCGATGCGCCCGACTCGCCAATGGATTTGAGTCCAGAAATTATAGCAATTGAGGAGGCTGGCGTTCCTGAAGATTCAGACGATAAAATGTCCACTGACATTGACAGCTCTTTGATTGAGTCTTCCGAATTATCCGAAAAAGAAACTATGGATTCTGAGCCGGCACCGATGTTTGCCGCCGTATCTACAGAGGTCAAACCTTCAGCCGACAAAGAAAAGAAAAAATCTGGATTATTAATAGCGTTGCTTATTGTTCTATTTTTGGCAATTGGTATGGCTGGCGGCGCTGTTTCGTACTTTTTGCTGATAAAATAGATATATGTCTAATTTTACTGACGGATTAAATAGCGAGCAGGCTCGAGCAGTGACACACGCTGATGGGCCATTGTTGATTTTGGCTGGAGCCGGATCCGGAAAGACCAAGACCCTGACTCATAGAATAGCTTATTTGATTGGCGAGTTGAAAATATTTCCTAGTCGAATATTGGCGGTTACATTTACTAATAAAGCTGCGAAGGAAATGCGTCAGCGATTGGCTCAAATATTGGGTGAAGATTCTGAAAATCGGCAATTTATGCCGTGGATGGGAACTTTTCACAGTATTTGCGTGCGAATGTTGCGGATGGATGGTGAAAATATTGGACTGAACAAACGCTTCTTAATTTACGATACCGACGATCAAATAAGCTTGATAAAGCAAATTATGAAGGCTCGCGGCTTGACAGATAAAGACATTAAACCTCGAGCTGTACTTTCGGTTATTTCAAACGCTAAAAATGAAATGCGAAATGCTGAGGATTTTTCCGCTTCGACTCGCGGTCCAAGAGAACAAAAAATAGCTGAATTGTTTTTTGCTTATGAAAAAGCTCTGAAAGATGCTTCGGCGTTGGATTTTGACGATTTATTGATAAAAACCGTGGAATTATTGAGAAATAAGCCAGACATTCGTCATAAATGGCAGCAGCAATTCGAACATATTCTGATTGACGAGTATCAAGACACGAATGCGGTGCAATATGCGCTAATTAAGTTGCTGGTGAATTCGCGTCGCAATTTATGCGTGGTTGGTGATGACGCTCAGTCGATTTATAGTTTTCGCGGGGCTGATTATACTAATATTCTCAATTTTGAGCGTGATTTTCCGGGCACGACGGTGGTCAAGCTGGAGCAAAATTATCGTTCGACTGGTGCGATTTTGAATATGGCAAATGCGCTGATTAGCCATAATATTCATAGAACTGATAAAAATTTATGGACGGCGAATGGCGACGGTGTTGAGCCGAAATTATGGCAATTATACAATGAGTCTGAGGAGGCTTTGGCGATTGCGAATGAAATTCAGGCGCAAATTGCGAACGGTCGTCAATATGGTGACGTGGCGGTGTTGTATCGAACGAATGCACAAAGTTACGCAATTGAGCGAGCCTTGCGCCAGAGTTATATTCCGTATAAAATCGTCGGCGGTTTGCGATTTTTGGATCGAGCGGTCGTTAAGGATCTATTGGCATATCTTCGATTGTTATATCAGCCGAGTGATCGAGTTAGTTTTTTGCGAATTGTGAATACGCCAAAACGCGGTGTTGGAGCAGTAAGTATTTCTAAGTTTTTGGACTGGAATGACGCGTCGGAACGAGATATAATTAGCGGCTTGCTGGCGGTTGAGGAGGCGGATACTTTGACGGCGCGCGCAAAACGTCCGTTGCTAGAGTTTGGTCAAAAATTGCACGATTTGCAGCAGGAAATTGACGGATCTCCAGCCGAATTGATTGAGAAAATCATGAAAAGCACTGGCTATGAAGATTTTATAAACGACGGAACGCCGCAAGCTGAGGAGCGAATGGAAAATATCGGCGTGCTTTTGTCAGAGGCGAAGGCTTACGTTGATGTGGCAACGTTTTTGGAAGAGATGGCTTTGATGTCTTCGACGGACACAACTGCCGATCAGCAAGTGATGCTCATGACGCTTCATGCGGCTAAAGGCTTGGAGTTTCCGGTGGTTTTTTTGGCGGGACTGGAAGAGGGGATTTTGCCGCACGCAAGAGTGTTTGATAGCGGCAATGCTGATGACGTCGAAGAAGAGCGCAGGTTGTGCTATGTTGGTGTAACTCGGGCGAGGGAAGAATTGTTTGTTAGTTGTGCTAGTTCTCGGACGCAATTTGGTCAGATTGGCTATAACATGCCGTCGAGGTTTTTGGACGAGATGGGCTTGATAGCTGGTGGTGTTGATAGGTCAGCTCAGCCGATCGTAGAACCTGATTTTTATTCGGAAGATATTGGTTTGGAAGTTGGTGATCGAGTTCGCAGTCCTAGTTTTGGTTTGGGGGAAATTATTGATAGCGAAGGTCTGAGCGTTACGGTTCAGTTTGACAATGGAAATATTAAGAAATTGAACGTCGAGTTCGCACGCTTGGAGAAAATTTGATATAATAAGGGTACCTGCGTTGTGGGTGTGAACTTATGGGTATAAGATTACAAGCAAAACACTATTCTAAGAAAATTACGTTCGTTTCTGGCGCGATATTGATGCTGGTTGGCGGTTTATTTTTCGTCAATCAAGCATTGGCTGATGCTACTAAGCCGGCAACTAAGGCTGGTGAAAAGTTGGTAACGATTTACGATAGGGGCGCAGAAAAGACGATTGTTACAAAAGCGAGGACGATTCGCGAGGCTTTGAAGTTGGCTAAGTTTTCTATTGATGAGCGCCAAGACGTAGTCGAGCCGAGTCTTGATTCGGAGATGGTGGCGGAGAAGTACAATATTAATATTTTCCGTGCTCGTCCAATAACAATCGTCGATGGAAATAAGCGCCTAAAGGTAACTACCGCCGAGCAGACGCCGGCTTTAATTGCGAAGGCCGCTGGAATTGAAGTTTTTGAAGAGGACAAGACTGCTCTATCCAATTCCGATAAT
Source organism: uncultured Candidatus Saccharibacteria bacterium (assembly GCA_938041005.1). Taxonomy (GTDB): domain Bacteria; phylum Patescibacteriota; class Saccharimonadia; order Saccharimonadales; family Saccharimonadaceae; genus Nanosynbacter. The sequence continues at coordinate 4,350 of CALHZJ010000009.1, forward strand.
ATGGCGGTTGATGGCGCAAACATGGTGATGAAAATTGACAGAGCGTCGATGGTTAATTTTGTACTTTATGGCAAAGAATCTGTCATTCGCACACATGCTAAGACGGTTGGCGAGCTATTGAAAGAGAAGAATATCAACCCAAAGAAAGATGATACGCTATCTGTGGATCGTTCGGCGAAAATTATTCCTGGAATGAAAATTGAGCTTTGGCGTAATGGCAAGCAAACTATAACCGCAGAAGAAGATGTGAAATTTGAGGTTGAAAAAGTTCAAGACGCGAATCGAGATTCGGGATATCGCGAAGTAAAACAAGCGGGCGAGAACGGTAAGAAAAATGTCACTTATGAAATCGAGATGAAGAACGGTGTGGAGGTGAGTCGTAAGGAAATCGCTAGCGTTATAACGAAAGAACCAAAGAAGCAGGTTGAAATTGTGGGGACGAAAAGCTCTACGTCATTTTCTGGTAGTTTTTCTGAAGCACTTGCTAGACTAAGAAGCTGCGAGGGTAGCTATACATCGAATACTGGAAATGGATATTACGGTGCATACCAGTTTGACAAACGAACTTGGGGAAATTATGGCGGATACGAACTGGCTTCTGACGCTCCAGCTGCTGTGCAGGACGAAAAGGCATGGCAAACTTACAAGGCTCGCGGCTGGCAACCATGGCCGACTTGTAAAGTTAAAATGGGACTTCAGGACATCTATAGATAATAGTTCCAAAATTTGATATAATTTCTCTAATACATTGTGTGAATTGTCAAATTATTATGCGCGCAAAAGGTTTATTTTTTGGAAAAATTATTGGATTAGCTGTGTTGGTTGCGATTGCAACTCCGATGATTTCGTTTGCTGATGGAAAGACTTCTGGTGAGCATTTGGTTCGTATTTATGATCGCGGTGAAGAAAAGACCATTATCACAAATGCATTGACCGTTCGGCAGGCCTTGCGTGCAGCTAAGATTACGATTGACGAAAAGATTGACGCGGTTGAGCCAAATATTGATATGGAATTGACGGGTGCAAAATACCAGGTCAATATTTTCCGTGCTCGTCCAATAACAATCGTCGATGGAAATAAGCGCCTAAAGGTAACTACCGCCGAGCAGACGCCGGCTTTAATTGCGAAGGCTGCTGGGCTGACTTTGTACCGCGAAGATAAGACGCATTTTACAAATTCTGACGATCTTTTGGTGAACGGCGTGGGTCTGGTAATGAAGATTGAACGATCAAAACAACGAACGATGACCGAAGAAGTTGATGTTAATTTTGATATTGAGCAGATTAAGGACGATTCTCAGCCGATTGGGTTTAAGAGCGTTAAGCAACTTGGAGAAAAGGGTGTGCGGAAGGTAACTTATCAGGTTGAGATAGAGAATGAGCGCGAGATTAGTCGTAAGGAAGTTGCTAGCGAAATCACAAAGCAGTCAAAGAAGCAGATTGAAATAATTGGTACGAAGCCTAAAAATCCATTGACAAAAAGCAAGGGCGCGCAGATTTTTACCGACTCCAAGGGTGTGGCTCATCGTGAGACGTATTATGATTTGCCGATGAATATTGTGATAAAAGCTTGTGGTAGCGGCGGTACTTATACGGTGCGGGCGGATGGCGCGAAGGTTGATAAAGATGGTTATATTTTGGTGGCGGCTAATTATGGTAATTATCCGCGATGCTCGGTAGTGGAGACAAGTATGGGCCCTGGAAAGGTTTATGACACTGGCGGATTTGCAGCCAAACATCCGCACGGATTCGACTTGGCGACCGACTGGACGAATGGAGATGGGCGCTAAATGGCTTCTTCTCATGGACCAAAAAAATCGCTTGGACAGCATTGGCTGAAAGATCCGGAGATTTTGGCGGATATTGCTGAAGCGGCCGAATTGACGGGCGATGATGTTGTGCTGGAGATCGGACCAGGGCTGGGTACTTTGACTAGTCGTTTATTGGCTCGGGCTAATTCGGTGACCGCCGTGGAATTTGACGCAGATTTGGCACGAAAATTACCAGGGCAATTTCCTGGTAAGAAATTAACTGTTGTAAATCAAGATATATTGCAATTTGATCTGAATCAATTGCCAAAAAATTATAAAGTTGTAGCTAACGTCCCATATTACATTACCAGCAAAATTGTTGAAAAATTGATGACTGCGGAAAATAAGCCGAGCATTGCGGTGCTGTTGGTGCAAAAAGAAGTTGCCGAGCGAATTGCGGCAGAGGCTGGAAATATGAGCATTCTATCTGTGAGCGTTCAGATTTTTGCCGAAGCGGAGTTGGATATTGAAGTTCCTAGGCAGTTTTTTACGCCACCACCAAAGGTTGACTCGCAGGTTGTGGTTTTAAGAACTCGTAATAATCCGTTAATTACTCCAGAAGATCAGAGAGATTTTTTCCGCATTGTTAAGGCTGGATTTTCTGCTAAGCGAAAGAAGCTGCGCTCTAGCTTGAGCGGTGGGTTGGGGATTGATAAGATTGTGGCGGAAGAATTGCTGAAAAATGCAGGAATTTCACCAGATGCTCGCGCTGAAGATTTGGCGATTACGGATTGGCGGCGGCTGCTCAAAGAATGGCGGGCGCAATGATTGTGGCAGATCAGCCGACGTGTTTTCCATCTGATCTATTGGTTGCGGTCTCGTCGAAAGATGACGGTACCATGCTCAATCGTATTCGCGGTCGCCACGTAGCTGAGGTGCTGGAAAATCGGCGGCGGTTTTGCGATCATATTGGGGTTAAGTATGACGACGTTGTCTATCACGTGATTTCATACGACCAAGGACAAACGTTTGATAATATCGCCGAAGTTACTGAAACTGACACAGTTAAGCGCAACAACGAGGGGATTTTTGCTGATGCGCTATATACCGAAGCGGCTGGCGTAGGCTTGTTCTTGCCGGTGGCGGACTGTATCGCCACCGTTATATATGATCCAAAGCGTCGGGCGTTGATGCTGGCGCATTTGGGTCGGCATTCGACAGTTGCGCAGTTTATGCCTCAGGCGGTGCGGTATTTTGTCGAGCGCGGTAGCCAGGCAAAAGATTTGCAAATTTGGATGTCGCCAAGCATTACGCAGAAAAATTATCGTATGGATTATTTTGATCATACAAATGATACGAATTGGCACAATTTCTGCCGTCAAACGGCTGATGGAATTTATCTAGACATGCAAGGGTTCAATCGTTCGCTAGCCATCCAGGCGGGCGTTCCTGCTGAAAATATTTTCATCTCGCCAATTGATACGTCGGACAATCCAAATTATTTTTCGCATTCATCGGGTGATGTCGGTGGTAGATTTGCTGTAGTTGCATGTATGAAAAGCGACTCAGGGATTTTAAACTGAGTCGCTTTTGTGATTAAAGGTTAATTAATCTATCAGATTTTCGTGTTTCAAATCCTTAACGGCATTAGTAGCTTCTTCTTCGGTGAACTTCCACGGATCGGTAAGAGTTTTTATCAAGTTACTTCTACTATATTTTCCATTTTTCAGAATATCTATAGCTCGTAGTCGTGCTCGCTCAGTGTAATTAATATTGTATTCTTTTAATACTTCTCGGGTCTCAGACTCTTCGAACAGATTGTACCTTACTATATGGGCTATTATGGATTCTCTTGAGGAGATATCGTTATTGGTTATGAAATTAATTTCAATAAGGTTGCGCAGATTGATTTTAAAGTCATAGTTCAGGCGATTAACTCCTTCTTCTGCCTCTTCTTTGGTAAATTGATAACTGTAAGTCTTATCTGTTAAATATTTTATGATGTACGATCTTGAATCTATGGATTTCTTGTTGAGGTGTAAGGTTCTATTGGCTACGTGCTGGGCATTTTTTACAAAATCTATCTTTACAGACTTAAATGCATTGTCAATCTCTTCTTTGGTGAATCCTTGAGATGCGAGAAATTTTTCGTATTTAATTTTTGATGAGATATTGTATACGTGTTCTATATTTTGTAGTTTTTTTATAGCTTGATCTTTAAAGAATTTAGAAAAGTTGATTTCGCTACTCAGCGCCGCAAAAGCCTTATTAACCTCTTCTTCTGAAAACATGTAAGCACCATGAGTGTTTTCGCTAACTTCACGGTAAGTAAGGCTTTGTACTATTGAATATTTTGAGTATCGAAATTCTTTAGGATTGTTAGAGCTGTTTTGGTTGTCTACGATTTTTTTAATTGCTCTTTTCGCGTTATCTACAGCGTTGTATTCTGGGTAAATTGTCTCGATTAGCTGAAGTGCTGTATTGTATTCATCTCTTTTTCCAAAGGTAAGACTTCCGGCTTCGCTATATTTAGAAATATCGGACCTATATAGGTTTAGTGTTTTGCTGTTGAACCGGTTTTTGGCTTTCTCTGCTAATTCTCTTGAAAACCTCTTATCCCATTTTCCATCGCTTCCAACTACATAGTTATCTGGTGTGACGGCATTCTTTAACATATCGCCATCTTTACCGACGTAGTAGTCGCCGACCCACTGGTCGTGCAGCATGTGACCTTTAGTGTCGAAGTAGTACCACTTGTCTCCGATCATCTTCCAGGTATTTTCTGTCATATGACCGCTAGTGTTAAAATAGTACCAATGTCCGTTTATATATTCCCATTTACTATGAATGATATATCCACGCCCATCAAAGTAGTACCATTTGTCGCCAATCCTCTCCCATTTGCTCTTTGGGTAGCTACCGTCCGAATTTCTATACCACCATCCGATTGAGTCTTTGCGCCAATCTCCGCTTGCCGCATAGGTTGTTGTAGGTGTGCTTGCTGTGACTATGGTGACACTTACGATCATTGCCGCCACTAAGCTTTTTAAAATTTTCTTCACAATCTCCTCCTGTTAAGTATTGTTTCAATTTTTTATTATAGCATACTATGATTGACATTTCCGCCAGTGGCGGCACTCTGTTGAATCTGTTATAATTTCTTTATGACTAAGAAACACGCTTACATAACCACTGCCATTCCTTACGTAAACGGCTTGCCGCATATTGGACATGCCATGGATTATATGTTGGCGGATGTGTGGGCGCGTTATTCCAGGCAAAACGGTCGTGAAGTTCGTTTTCAGGCGGGCGTAGATGAACATGGTAATAAGATTGCCGCCAAAGCCGCCAGTCAAAATCAAACACCTCAAGAATATGTCGATCAAACGCACGTCAATTTTAAGAAGATGATAGCTGAGCTGAATATTTCAGTGACGGATTTTATTCGAACAACTGACGCGCATCACGTTGCTGCGGTGCAGTATATTTGGCAGAAACTCGTTGAGGCTGGTTACATTTACAAAGGTTCATATGAAGGCTGGTATTGTCAGGGATGCGAAGCTTTCGTTACAGATAAAGAAGCTGCCGATAATAATGGGGTTTGTCCAGATCATCAAACTCCGTATCAGCGTTTGAGTGAGGAAAATTATTATTTTAAAACCAGTGCTTTTTCGGACAACATTCGTCAGGCAATTGAGTCAAATAAAATGAGAATCGTGCCTGAATTCCGTAAAAAAGAGTTTTTGGAATTGATGAAAGATGGCTTGAAAGATGTGTCGGTTTCTCGTCCGCGTAAAAATCTTAGCTGGGGCGTGCCAGTTCCTAGTGATGATAATCAAGTCATGTATGTCTGGCTGGATGCTTTGAGTAATTACATTACGATTATCGGTTATCCTGATCGTCCAGAAGAGTGGCAATCTTTTTGGCCAGCTGACGTGCAAGTCATTGGTAAGGATATTCTCCGTTTCCACGCTGGTATTTGGCCAGCAATGCTCATGGCGCTAGATTTACCGCTTCCGAAGGTTCTACTTGTTCATGGATTTATCAATTCTGGCGGGATGAAAATGGCAAAGAGTCTTGGGAATGGCGTTGGTCCGACTGACATTATTCCAGATTACGGCGCTGAGGCGTTTCGATATTATTTCTTGCGCCACGTACCGACGCAAGATGACGGCGACTTTACTTGGGAAAAGTTTGAAGCTGCGTATAATGGTGAGCTTGGCAATGATTTGGGCAATTTGGTTCAGCGAGTTGCTAAAATGGTGCAGAATTATCAAGCGGGCGTTATTGGTGACGCTCCACAATCAGAGCACGACATGGGGCCGTATCGTCAGGCAATGGAAAGTTATATGTTCGATCAAGCAATGGACGAAATTTGGCTAATTGTTCGCTCTTTGAATCAATATATTGAGCGAGTTCAGCCTTGGCAAGTTGCTAAAAATCGCGATAAAGATCCAGAAGCAGAGTCGCATTTGAGTGAGATCTTGGCGCACGCTTGTGGCACATTATTGCAAGTGTCTGACATGCTTCGTCCATTTATGCCGCAAACTGCCGAGAAAATTCATGATATGTTTGCTAGTGGTGTCGTGCCGTCAGAATTGACGCCTTTGTTCCCGCGCAAATATATTCACACGCCAGATCCACGCGCTCCGAAAACAGAATCTCAGGTTAAATAGTTTATGGTCGAAGCAGATAAGAAAAGTGCGACTGAGGGTTTACGTCTGATAGATTCGCATTGTCATTTGCACGATACGGAATTTTTTACGGACAATCGCGAGCAATTTTATAAAGAAACGGTCGAGGCGAATATTGGCATGATTTGTGTCGGTACTGACCAGCGAAGTAGCCGCCAAGCTGTGGAATTTGCCGCGAACCATGAGTTTACTTGGGCGGCAATTGGCGTTCATCCGCACGACACGAAAGACGGCTGGGAAGATGTCAAAACTTTGCTGGAGAATAAGATGGAAAATTCTCCGATTGTGGCAATTGGTGAGATTGGGCTTGATTATTATTACAATAACAGTCCGCGGGAAACACAAATTGAGGGCTTGGAGGCGCAACTTCAAATGGCAATAGATTATAATTTGCCGGTAAGTTTTCATGTTCGCGATGGTGCGAAGGATCAGCCGTCAGTTTGGGATGATTTTTGGCCAATTTTTGACAATTTTCACGGGCTTCGCGGTGTTTTGCATAGTTTTACAGATACGCGTGATAATTTGGAAAAAGGTTTTTCGCGAAATTTGTACGTTGGACTTAATGGAATTAGTACATTCACAAAGGATCAATTGCAAAAAGAATTGTTCGCTTCAATCCCGCTGGAGCAATTATTGCTAGAAACTGACGCGCCATTCTTGACACCAGCGCCGTTTCGTGGTAATATAAACAAGCCAGAATATGTGAGATTGGTGGCTGAATATTGGGCGAAGCAGCGAAATATTGATTTTGATGTTTTAAGCCAAGCTACTCTTCACAACACAAAAGAACTTTTTGGCATTTGAAAGTGGAGAATATGAATAGTACTGAACGTATTGAAAATACGCCTGAGATTGGAGCTCTTAAAGAGGTTTATAGAATTTATACTAATACCGAGAAGGGTAACTTTGACTCTAAACTAAATCCCAATTTAGGCGAGGTCGCAGTTAAAGGTGGCAGTAATGAAGCGCTTAATCACTGCAGGGAAGTGCTTGGTGAAAAGGAGCCTACTGGTCCTGTTGAGTCTGTGAAAAAAATTGGTAATATGTTAGCAAATCTTCGAGAATCTAAAACTAACGAGGTGCAATAAGTGACTAAGTTTTTGAAAAAAGTACGAAGTTTGGTTTTTGCTGATGATAGCGACGCGGTGTCTTTATTGAAATTCCGTAAAAAAGATCGTCCATTAAAGAAATTTACCGAGCGCGAGCTAATCCAATTGGAAAGTGAAATTGGCGCAACAATTTTTGGCGAGAAGCCGGCGTATGTTGCGCGACGAGAATTTTTTAATTTAGATAAAGATACTTGGATTTGGTATGAAGAAGTTGCTGATGGTAAGGGCGGCCGGCAAGAATTGACGACACGTTATGAAGTGCAACCAAAGGGAATTTTGAAGATTCAGCCGAATTATCGCTATAGTTACTTGGAGGGCGACGAGCTTCAGAATTTTGTCTTGGCAACTAAGGAATATTACGAGCGAGTTTCTCGACAATTGTATAAGAAAGATCCGCAAACCGGTCAGCCGCTTTGATATAATAAAAAAGTGAATAAAGACTATATCTATCTTGATCATGCTGCTGCCACGCCAATGGATCCGTTGGTGGTTGAGGCGATGTTGCCATATTTTTCTGAAAAGTTTTTCAATCCGTCTAGTCCGTACGCTCCAGCAATATTTACAAAGCGTGAATATCAAGACGCGAAGGCTCGGCTGGCGCGCTGCTTGGGTGTGATGGCTGATGAATTGATAATGACAGCTGGAGCAACTGAGTCTGTCAATTTGGCGTTCAATGCAGCAAATGGCGTAAGTTTAATTTCGGCAATTGAGCATGACTCGGTGATTAATTCCGCAAAAGCGCGTTCGGAAGTGAAGCTAATTCCGCCAATGAAAAATGGACGAATAGACCCGAACACGGTTAAAAAAATGTTAACGCCAGATGTTGGATTTGTTAGTATTGCGCTAGTGAATCATGAGCTGGGCTACATTCAACCAATTGAAGAGATTGCGGAAATCGTAAAAGCTGAGCAGCTCAGGCGCCAAGAAAATAATGAGCCTTTACCGTTGATTTTTCATACAGATGCTTCGCAGGCGGCAGCCTTAATTGATGTGAAAATTAAAAGGCTGGGTGTTGATTTATTGACATTATCTGCGGCGAAAGTTTACGGTCCAAAGCAAGTTGGATTGCTGTGGGTGCGACCTGGCGTTACGCTGAAAGCCAATATTTTTGGTGGCGGTCAAGAATTGGGTCTGCGCAGTGGAACTGAAAACATTGCTGGAGTGGTTGGTTTTGCGACTGCTTTGGAATTGGCACAAAAACGACGCTCTGCCGAAGTGAAGCGACTGCGAAAACTACGAGAAAATTTGGTAAAAGAGTTGAAGCAGGCTTTTCCTGAGATGTTGATATCGTCAGATATGAAAAAAAGTTTGGTGAGTTTTTTGAATATATCATTTCCTGGAGTTGATGCTGAAAGGTTGGTATTTTTGTTAGAATCTCGTGGGGTTCTAGTGGCTACGGGTAGTGCTTGCGCGGCTAATTCTGGAACGCGTTCTCATGTACTAGCGAGTGTTGGTCTGAGCGAATCAGAGATTGACGGGAGTCTAAGGCTTACCTTAGGCAAGTTGAATAATGATGAGAATATAAAGCGAGCTGGCGAATTTATCATCGAAGCTGTGCAAGCGGAAATGAAGAGGACTCGTCGATGATTCATAAACTAGTTGGCTTGATTATTTTTGCTGCTTTGGTGATTTTTGGGCTTGGCGCATATTTATCCCCAGACGATTTAGGAAAATGTCAAAGCGTGGGCGAAGGCGATTGTCGTAAGGCTGATGCAATAGTTGTTGTCAGCGGTGGCGATACGAATGCGCGAACCGACGAGGCTATTAAACTATATAAAGAAGGTTGGGCGCCGTTGATTGTTGTGTCGGGCGCGGCGGCCGATAAAACTGGCCCGTCCAATGCTAAGGCTATGTACCAGCGAGCGATTAACAGCGGTGTTCCTGAGAAGGCCATTGTTATGGACGAGTCTTCCGAAACGACCAGACAAAACGCCACTGAAGTGAAGAAAATTGTCGATTCGCGAAAAATTGAAGATGTGATTTTGGTGACAAGCGGATATCATATGCGTCGGGCGCAACTCGAATTTTCAGCGCAGTTTAATAACGTCAAAATCCGGAGTCATCCTGTTGCTTCTGATAAAAACTGGAGCTCGTGGTGGTGGTTAACGCCGTGGGGCTGGTGGTTGGCAATGGGTGAATTAATGAGAATTGGGCTATTTGCTATGGGGTTGTCCAGATGAGTAAGAAAGTTTTTGTTGGGATGTCGGGCGGTGTAGACTCCTCCGTGGCTGCGGCACTTTTGGTTGAGCAGGGTTACAATGTAACGGGCGTTTATATGAAAAACTGGTCGGAAGATCTTCCTGGAATGCATTGTCCGTGGGCGGAAGATGTTGCTGACGCCAAGCGTGTGGCGGTTGGTTTAGGCATTGATTTTCGAGTTTTTGATTTCCAGAAAGAATATAAGCAAAACGTCGTCGATTACATGATTCGCGAATATCAAGCGGGTCGTACGCCAAACCCAGATATTATGTGTAATCAAGAAGTAAAGTTTAAGATATTTTTAGAGGCTTCGTTGGCGGCTGGAGCGGATTATATCGCGACAGGGCATTATGCGCGTGTTGTTCACGAATCGTCCTCGTCGGCCAAATTATTACGCGCTCGTGATGATAATAAAGACCAAACCTACTTCTTATATCGAGTGACCTCGGAGGCTTTATCAAAAACTATATTTCCGTTGGGCGATTTTACTAAGTCTGAAGTTCGCGAAATGGCGAAAGAGCGTGGTTTGTGGACGGCTAGTAAAAAAGAATCGATGGGAATTTGTTTTGTTGGGCAAGTTGGAATTCGCGAGTTTTTGTCGGAATATGTTAAAACTGCGCCAGGAAATATCATTGATCAGCAGACAGGATCTGTCGTCGGTAAACATGACGGCGCAATTTTCTATACACTCGGTCAGCGTCATGGGC
>CALHZJ010000010.1 GCA_938041005.1 uncultured Candidatus Saccharibacteria bacterium
TTCTATCTATGAAGTATCTAAAGTAACATTTGCTGTGGATATTGATGATGTTGAGGTTCCAATTGAAATACAGTTCCTCACAAAAGACGAGCGACGTAGTTCGAGAGTGGAAGAAAAATCTCATCTTATTTATAAATATCTACAATCTCTGGGTTTTGGTAAAGACTATCTAGAAAAAGAAACGGCTCGCCAGCGTTACGATAGAATGACGATAATCAATCTTGCGAAAAAGGTCTTGGGGGATCTACATAAGCGACGCTACGATATGATAGATAGCAAAAACACTGGTAACCTTGGACTTAATCCGAAGTCTCTGTCTAATGAAGATGAGTTTATTGAGAACCTGATTGCTCTACGGGCTGACAATTAATGACTTGCGCGTGATATAATCATACTAATGATAACTTACTATACTGATGGTTCTGCTTCGCCAAATCCCGGTCCAGGTGGGTTTGCGGTTATCCGTGATCTTCAGCCTTACATTTTGGGGTCAGAGGACGGCGAGACGACGAATATTCGCATGGAGGGCAAAGCTTTAATTGCAGCACTGAAGGATGCTAATGGTGCGCCGTGTGTGATTTATTCTGATAGTGAATTTTGGATTAACGTAGTTACCAAGTGGGCTCCGGGCTGGGAAAAGCGCGGCTGGACGAAGAAGGGCGGCGATATTAAAAATCTGGATATTGTACGCGAACTGTACGAATTATACTCAAACTCTCAGGCGGATTTACGTTGGGTGCGTGGCCATGAGGGCGACGAAGGAAACGAATTGGCTGACGAATGGGCTAATCGAGCACGTGAAGGCGAAAGATTGACAAAATAACAGCTAGCGACATCTGATAAAAATTGCTATACTAGAAAAATGGAAGAAGTGAGGGAAACGACTGATATTTTTTTGTGGGCAAATCAAAACGATGCAAAGAAAAATGATTTACAGATAGAACTGTTCTTATTTAGCAAAAATTATACGCCATATTTTATGCCGATAAAAGGCGATGTTGAGCAGCAACTCAGACCGCTGTTCTTGTTTGATTATATCAATCAGGTCAATTTGGGCGCAGGTACTGGACTGAGCGTTCGCGATTATGAATTGAGCGAATCAGAAGATAATGTTCTGTTGAGGACTGATCTGGAAAAGGTTGGGCGAGCTGAAACGCTGATTCATTTGATTGAGCATGAGCGTCACGACATCGTGGAGTTTTCAGAGACTGAGCACGAGTTTAAGCGAATGAAGGGAATTGTGGCGCGATTTACAGACCCGAATAACCCTGACGCAACATTCTACACGGTTAAGCTAATCCAGCAAGGTCAGACGCTGAAGAGTGCGTTGGCTTGGGAATTTTCTGACGGCAAATTTGGTTCGTTTAATGCAGAAATTGGCTTTAAGGTTCCGGATGATAATCAAGTTTTGATTGTCGGTAAAGATATTTTTGCGTTTAATCCTGGAAAATTTGAGCGAATGTTTGGCTATGAATATAAAAAGCAGGTGATTGCTGATAAAAAAGTAGCGGAAATTGAGAAGGAATATAAGCTAAGTTTTCCGGAGGGAATGGATCTTAATGCGTTGGTGAAGGAGCGCAAAAAGACGATTAATAAATTGCAGAAATTGGAAATCGGCGCGGTTAAGCAGGAAGATGTTCTGGACTATGCTGATGAGATGCAATTGGAGTTGATGAGCGACGATAACGGCGCGATTATTATCATGGACGGCAATGATTTGGATATGTTCGTAAATCTCATTAACGAGGATTATATCGAGAGTAAAATCACGGGCAAGCGTTACGAAATTAAGTCGAAGAAGCTGCTTGGCGAGCCAGAAGGCGAACCGCCACGGGGCTAAAATGGATCAAGAATTAGCGTTGGCTATTCTGCTGAGCGGTCGGTCGGCGTTGCTGACTGGTGCGGCTGGAACAGGTAAAACTCACCTGTTGAATACTTTTATTGCGCAGGCGCGAAAACGTGGTAAAAAGGTGTCGGTAACAGCGACAACTGGTCTGGCGGCAACGCACCTTGGGGGCAATACAATTCACAGCTGGAGTGGCATTGGTGTGAGTGATCATTTGCCGAACAATTTTTTTGAACGATTGTCAAAAATGCGGCGTGATGTGATTTCTAAAACTGACGTGTTGATTATTGACGAGATTTCAATGCTTCACGATTTTCGGCTGGATATGATTGATAAAGTTTTAAGAACCGTCAGGGAAAATGATCAGCCGTTTGGTGGCATTCAGCTGGTGATGAGCGGCGATTTTTTCCAATTGCCGCCAGTGAATCGCCCAAATGAGCAGGGCGGCGGTTTTGTGGTTTATTCTGATGCTTGGCAAGAACTTCAGCCGGCGGTTTTATATTTGGAGCGACAATATCGTCAGAATGATGAGCAGCTTTTGGAGATTTTGACCGCTTTAAGAACTGGCGATGTTAGGCGACGTCACGTCGAGGCGTTGTTGGCGCGTACGGAAATTGAGCCGCCAGATGGTGATATTACGGAACTACACACCGTAAACGTTGATGTTGATGATATCAATATTCAAAAATTGGCGGAATTGCCAGGAGAAGAACGTTCGTATCAACAAACGACGACGGGCTCGAAAATTTATGTAGAGAATCTACAAAGGTCAGTTTTGGCTCCAGAAAATTTGGTGATTAAGCTGGGCGCGTTGGTGATGGCGGTTAAAAATTCGCCGCAAAAATTATATGCCAATGGAAGTATCGGCACGGTGGTTGATTTCGAGCCGCTGACGGAATATCCGGTTGTTGAGTTTCGAGACGGCCGTCGGGTGACGATGGTGCCGGATGTTTGGGAATTACGCGACGGAGAGCGCAAACGAGCGAGTATTTCTCAGGTTCCGCTGCGTTTGGCGTGGGCTATAACAGTTCACAAAAGTCAGGGAATGACGCTTGATGCGGCTAAGATTGACCTGAGAAAGGCGTTTGTCGAAGGTATGGGCTATGTGGCTTTGAGTCGCGTGCGAGATTTGGACAATTTGTATTTATATGGAATTAACCGTAGGGCGCTTGAAGTTTCTCATGACGCGCTGGCAATCGATGAGGTTTTGAGGCAGGCAAGTAGGGAGTCTGCTGAGAGATATTAATAGCGTCGGCTTATATCAACTCAACACTAGGCTTTTCCACAAAAATGTGGAAAAGTTTTTATTTGATGCAAAAATGGGTAAAAAGTCATAAAAAGGGCTTGCAAGTGGGTAGCTGTGGGTAGTATAGTGGAGTCAGTGGAACGAAAGTTGATGGAAAATCACCAACAAAAACAAACATCCACTACAAAAAACAACTAATCTACCACGAAGGAAGGACGACGTGCAGACAGATTACTTTGAGCGTAAGTTGGACGACAAGCGACGCTTGACAATTCCGGCTGAGCTCAGGGCAGAATTTGCATCAGGCGTCGTGCTAACTCGCGGGTTTGGCAAATATCTCCACCTGTATCCACAGCAAATCTGGGATCGGGAAGTGGAAAGCGCTCTAACGGGAAGTATTCTGGATGAGCGGGTTGCCGACCTGAACGTTAAATTCCGACGAGGTAAAACCGCATCGGCGCTTGACCAAAAACAAGGACGAGTGACGATTGAGCAGCATTTGCTCGACTACGCTGGAATTGACAGAGAAGTCGTTGCTGTGCGAGCGGGGGAATATTTTCGGCTAATAGCGGCCGAGAATGCGGAATAGTAGATTAGCTGAGCACTTTAACAATTAGAAACCTCTCGAGATCAACTATCTGGGTATTTGAAAATGGCATGTGGCAATTTGCTCCACATTAAAAACGGCAACGCACCTTCCTCAAACACCTCCCAAAAAAACTCCACCTCACACATAAGTCTCTTTGGAAAACATGGTTGTTACTGACAATCAACAAATTTCCACTCTAAGACAACAAAAACAAACAAAACACAAATACAAAAAAGCCAGAATTAAATATCCAGTTAGGTGATCTCGAGCATTATTTCTGTATAATGGAATAATGATGAGTATTAAAGAACATCCACCACAGTCGGAAGAGTCTCGTACAGACGAACCGATCCATGTTCCCGTACTTTTGGAGATAACCCTTAGCAAGCTGCAGCCAGTCGAAGGCGAGTCGTATCTCGACTTGACGGCTGGCTATGGCGGCCATGCCAGGGCATTCTTAAATAGGACGGATAATTACTTGGACTCAGTGTTGGTCGATCGTGATGAAAACGCGATTAAGACATTGGGCGATTTGGCTGAAAAAGGCGTAACTTTAATTCACAAAGATTTTGTGAGCGCAGCGCAAGATTTGGTCAAGCAGGGGCGTAAGTTTGACGTGATTTTGGCTGATTTGGGGGTGTCGTCACCACAGCTTGACAGAGCAGAGAGAGGTTTTTCGTTCAGATTTGACGGTCCGCTTGATATGCGGATGGACAATCGGACGGAAATCACAGCGGCAGATATTGTCAATTCATATTCGGTTGATGATTTGACGCAGCTGATTATTCGTTACGGCGAGGAAAATTCCGGGCGAGCAAGGCGAATTGCACAGGCAATTGTAAAAGCTCGACCAATTCAGGGAACGACTGAGCTGGCTGATCTGATCAAGCAAACCGTTGGTCGCGGTAGTATGAAGCATCATCCTGCGACTCGTACCTTTCAGGCGCTACGCATTGAAGTCAATCGCGAACTTAAGCTGATTGAAGAACTATTGCCACTTTTGCCACGCTTACTTAATAAGGGTGGGCGAGTAGGAATAATTAGTTTTCATAGCTTGGAAGATAGATTGATCAAGCGTTACTTTTCGGAACAAGCAACGGCTGGCTATGAAGCTGAGCTGATTGTTCCAGAGAAAAAACCGGTGTCTGGAACTGAAGACGTTCACAATCCGCGTAGTCGAAGTGCAAAGTTTCGATACGCCGTGAAAAAATAAAACAAAAAGAAGGAGGCACAATATGCCAATCCACATCAAAGTAGAATTCCAGAATACAGACAAGGCAGAGACTGTTTCAGTACGCCGCGGCTAAACTGAGGCGTATTCCGGAATATACCTTAGAGAAACCAGCCTGTCTTTAACGGGCGGGCTGGTTTGTTATGCTAAATACAAATATAAACATAAAAGATAGAGACAAATGACAAACACCACCACATTTACTTCACGACGTTCACACGGTCAATTGCGCCGAAATCAGAATTCTACACGTTTTCAGTCTCAGGTCAAACTTGGTCCTGTTGCTCATACAGTGCTAGTTGCATTGATGATTACAGTACTGGGCTTGATTTATCTTACTCAGGCAACCAGACTTACGGCTTACGGCTATGAGGCTCAGAGTCTGGACACAAAAATTACCGAACTAAGCGCAAAAAAGTCAGAATTGGAAGTGCAGAATGCGCGTCTGACGGCGTTAGAGAAGGTGAAGAATAGCAATGTCGCTTCAGCTATGACAACAACTGAAACGCATTACGCTCAATAGTGATATAATAAGATAAGCAATATGCAGCGGCTTATTCGTTCAAGAACTGGTTGGTTAGCCATCGCTTTACTAGTAGTGATGGCGGCTTTTGTGTTGCGATTGTTTCAATTGCAGATTTTGCAATATGGCAAATATACGGAGTTGGCGCGAGCGAGTCAGCAGCGCCAATTTATCATTCCTGCAGAGCGCGGGAAAATTTACATGATGGACGGAAAAACGCCAGTTCCTGTGGTGCTTAATCAGGCGGTCTATACGGTGATTGCGGACCCGCAGTCGATTGACGATAAAGAGCGGAGTCAGCTTGTTGATAGTTTGAGGGAAATTGCTGGCGGCGAAATGACGGAAAATGTATCTGAACGGCTCAATAATAAAAAGTCGCGCTATGAAGTTTTGGTAAAGAATATTACCAGAACTCAAGCGGAAAAATTGAAGAAGAAAAACTTTGCGGGCGTGTTGTATCAGCAAAGTTCTATTAGAAATTATCCTGAGGGCGAACTAGGTGCGCACGTACTTGGATTTGTGAATGCGGCTGGCGAAGGTCAATATGGCGTCGAAGGTTCTCTGAATAAGCAACTTAAGGGTCGGGATGGGCTATTGCAATCTGTAACTGACGTGAGGAATATACCTTTGACGGTTGGAAAAAATAATATGCGAATCGAGGCGAAATCTGGCGACAATTTGGCGCTGACGGTGGATAGGAACGTTCAAAGCCAGACTGAATTGGCGTTGAAAAAGGGAATTGAAGCAGCTGGCGCCACCGAAGGAAGCGTGATTGTTATGAATCCGAAAAACGGTCAAGTTCTGGCAATGGCGAATTATCCGACTTATAATCCGGCGGATTTTGCCAAGCAGAAAAACGGGTCGGTGTTTGTGGATAGCGCGTCGATGGTGCCATTTGAGCCAGGATCGATTATCAAGTCTTTTAGCTTTGCTACGGCAATTGACAAGGGCGTTATTACTCCGTCCAGTACGTATAATAATACCGACTGTATTAAAGTCGCTGATCGCACGATGTGTAATGCCTTGAGGGGTTTGGGTGGCACGATGACGATTCAAGGTGCGTTTAACAATTCGCTCAACGTCGGCACGATTACCGCGATTCGAAAATTAGGAAATGGCTCGCAGATTAATTTGCCGGCTCGTCAGACTTTGTATGAATATTATCACGATAAATTTGGCTTTGGCGCCAAAACTGGAATTGAGCTGGGCGAGGTTTCGGGTTATATTTATCCACCGGATAGTGCTGAAGGAAATGAGGTTCGTTATTCGGCTATGACTTACGGGCAAAGTATGAATTTGACTACGATTCAGGTCGCGGCTGGATTTTCGTCGCTGGTTAACGGCGGTCAATATTACAAACCGACCATTCTCGTTGGCACAATTGACGAATCTGGCAATCTGAAATCGTCGGAAAATAAAGTCATTCGCCAAACCGTAAGCGGCGGCACGTCATCGCAGATGCGAACGATGCTAACGACGGCGCGCCGATCTTCATTTTTGTCAAAGAGCGACAAGTCTGGTTATGAAATCGGCGGAAAAACTAGTACTTCTGAAACGGTGGTCAATGGCGCTTATACGCAGAAGGAAACGATTGCTGCATATATTGGTTATGGCGGTGGAAAAAACGGTGCCGAATATGTCATAATGGTACGTGTAGCGGCTCCAGGCAAGGGGATTAATTTGCAAGGAAATCTTCACGCTGGACCAATTTTTACAGATATATCCAACTGGATGATTGATTATATGAAAATAGCACCAAAGGAATAAATATGGGAATAGCTTTACAAACAATGACCAATGAATTGACGCACGTGTTTTTACTGAGCGTCGGCGCGTTTTTACTAGCGATGTTTTTAACGCCAATTTATACGTTTTTCGCTTATCGATATCGCTTCTGGAAGCGCCAAAGGTCGGAAAGCACCGATGGGAAAAAGCTAAAGGTTTTTGCCAAATTCCAAGCGGCAAAATTGCGACGAAACATTCCGACGATGGCTGGAGTGATTGGCGTAATTTCAATCTTTGTGGTGACGATTTTCTTCAATTTAGACCGAGCGCAGACCTGGCTTCCTCTGGCGGCGTTGGTTGGTGGCGGAATTGTTGGGCTAATTGACGACATCATCAATCTGCGTGGTTTGGGCGGCGGCGCGGCTGGACTTCGTAGTCCAGTGAAGTTTGCGCTGATTACGTTGATTGGCGTGGTGCTTGGTTGGTTTTTCTTTGCCAAACTGGGCGTGGCGAGTTTCCATGTACCGTTTGTGGGCGAGGTGAATATTGGTTGGTTGATAGTTCCGTTGTTCGCATTTGCGGTGGTGGCTACTGGTAACGCTGTTAATATTTCTGACGGAATGGATGGACTGGCGGGTGGGCTGCTCAGTATTAGCTTTGGGGCGTTTGGTGTGATTGCTTTATTGCAACAACATGTTATATTGGCGGGATTTTGCTTTACGGTTGTCGGAGTGCTCTTGAGCTATTTGTGGTTCAATATTTACCCAGCTCGATTCTTCATGGGTGATGTTGGAAGTTTTGCTTATGGCGCGTGTTTGGGTGTTGTGGCGATGTTAACCGACTCTTTGCTTCTACTTCCTGTGATTGGCTTGCTATTTGTAATTGAGGCGGGATCGAGCTTGACTCAAATCGTCAGCAAGAAGCTGTTTAAGAGAAAGATTTTCTTATCTGCGCCGATTCATCATCACTTGGAGGCGATTGGTTGGCCAGAAACTAAAGTGACGATGCGCTTTTGGGTTATTGGCTGCGTGATGGCGTTTATCGGCGTGATGCTGGCGCTTGCTGGAGGTCATATTGCGTAATTCGGTCGCCAAAAATCGTCAATCTATCGCTCAGCCGGTTCGAAGTCATCGGCCGATGTATCAGATTGTGCTTTATATGGGACTTTTGTTGCTACTTGGGCTGATTGTTATGTATGCGCTGGGGCCGCAACGCGCTAACGTGATGAATTATGCTTATGGCACGAATTATAGTGATACGTATTTCTTTGGCAAGCAGCTGACGAGTGTGCTTATTGCTGTCGTGGCTTTTTCTGTGTTTTATTTTACACCGTACAAATGGTTTACTGGCGAGAGATCAAAATACATTCTTTACGCTGGATTTGCGCTATGTATTTTATTATTTCTCTCTGGTGCGGTACTTCATTTGTCGTTTGCGCAAGAAACCAACGGCGCGTATCGATGGTTTCAATTGGGCGTATTAGGAAGTTTCCAGCCGGCAGAATTGCTCAAATATGGCGTGCTATTGTTTTTGGCGGGATTTTTAGGGCGGCGGTCGCAACAGGGAAAATTAAACGACATTCAGGAAACTATCATTCCGCTGGGCATTATTTCCGGATTATCGCTGCTGATGATTGTGTTTTTGCAAAAAGACTTGGGAACGGGAATTTCGTTGATAGCGATTATCTTATCAATGATTTTAGTGGCTGGAATTGATTGGAAGATTTTCAAGAAGATTCTGGCGATTGTTGCACTTTGTGGTTTGGTGATGATTTTTACGTCGCCGCACCGAATCGAGCGTGTGATGACATTTATTCAGGGTGACAACCATAAGGGTAATAGTAGTCAAGAAAATAAGAATTATCACATTCAGCAGGCCAGGATTGCGATTGGTTCTGGTGGGCTTCTGGGGCTTGGAATTGGCAAAAGCGTTCAGTCGACAGGATATCTTCCAGAGGCGACTAACGACTCGATTTTTGCCGTCATGGGAGAAACGTTTGGCTTTGTTGGCTTAATGGCTATATTGGCGCTATTTACGGCATTATTATTGTCGATTTTGCACGTAGCCGCGAGGCTTCCGAACGTAACGTTGCGGCTAATTGTGGCGGGAATTTTTGGCTGGATCGCGTCGCATGTAATATTGAATATTGCTGCAATGACAGGTTTGGCGCCACTTACTGGAATCCCATTGCCATTATTAAGTTATGGCGGTACAAGTATGTTGTTTATCGCGGCAGCGCTCGGTTTAGTTTTCCAAATTTCCAAATATACGTCACATAAAGCATTAGAGGAGGGTGAAAGTGGCCAAGATCTTAGCGGTCGGCGGCGGCTCAGGCGGACACGTTACGCCAGTGGTAGCCGTATTTAGAGAATTACAGAAAACTGGTGATCACGAGCTTCGTTTTTGGTGCGATAAAAAATTTGGCGCCAGCGCACGCGGGATTTTTGCTAAGTTCGACGAGGATATTCCGGTCGATTTGATTATTGCTGGAAAATTACGCCGATATCACGGAAAAAGTATCTCATTTCATCTACATCCGTCAATTCTATTTCCAAATTTACGCGACAGTTTTAAGGTGATGGTTGGATTTTTTCAGAGTTTGTTTAAGCTTATGAAGTGGCGTCCAGATGTTATTTTCATTAAGGGCGGATATGTTTGTTTGCCGGTTGGTTATGCAGCTCGGCTATTAAGAATTCCGTTGGTTTTGCATGATTCTGACGCGCATCCAGGTTTGACGAATCGCTTGCTGAGTCCCTTCGCAAAAGCTATCGGCACGGGCGCGCCACTTGAATATTACAATTATCCACCAGAGAAAGCTTCATATGTTGGCATTCCAGTTGCGCCAGAATTCCATCCATATTCTGAGGCTGAGAGGAAAGAATTGAAGGAAAAATTGGGCTTTAACGTCAACAAACCGCTGGTTGTTATTACTGGCGGTGGACTCGGAGCTGGGCGAATTAATTCCGCGATTGTGGCAATTAGGGAAAACCTGCTTTCTGAGGCTTCGGTATTTTTGATATCGGGAAATCAGCAATATGAAGAAATTCTCAAGCAAACCGACGAGCGGGAGGGCTGGCGATTGCAGGCGTTTGTCCACAACGGAATGGCGGAAGTTTTGGCGGCAGCGGACATAGTCGTGACCAGGGCAGGGGCGACTACTCTTTTGGAATTGGCGGCGCTACATAAACCGACAATCATTATTCCTAACGGCCATTTGACAGGCGGGCATCAATTGAAAAACGCTAAAGTTTACCAGGATGCATTGGCAGCGTTGATAGTTTCCGAAGACGAGCTGGATAAGGACAATCAAATCTTGGCACGAAAAATAATTGGCGTGTTAAAATCTCAGAAAATTCTTAAAGGTCTGGGCGATAACTTCGGTAAATTTGCCAAGCCAAACGCGGCTAAAGATATGGCGAAGATTATTCTTACTACGGTGCGAAGGCAGGGTAGGCGAAAGTGAAATTCCCCTTCTCTAAGAAAAAATCGGACGAGAATTTAAGTCGTCGAGAAATCGCGGCGCGTCGCCGAACCGAGAATTACGATGATTTGCCCGCCCAATCGTATCGTCGGAACAGGACGCTTAATAGCCGCCAAACATCCTCTCCTTTGGAGACTTCTGAGAGACTCGAGACTCACGAATTGGTGAAAAAACGTCGCCGTGTAATGCGAAAAATGTTTGCGACTGCGGTAAGTCTGCTTGTTGTGATATTCCTTTTGTTCCAATTGACAATCAATATTTCAATCCAAACTCCCGACGCAAAAAGTTCCAGCAACGCTAATAAATACGTGAGCGTTCTTAATGAATATTATAGCGCTCATCCAGCGGAGAGATTTCGTTTTTTTCTCAATAATAATGACCTAAAGCAATTCTTTTTACAGAAAGCTCCTGAGGTAAAAAACATTCGCGTGGAGGGAGATTTTCTAGCGCGATCAGCCGTTAAGTTGACGTTTAGGCAGCCGGTGGCTCAGTGGTCTTCCGGGGATAAGATTTATTTTGTTGATGATAGCGGCGTTACTTTTGAGCAGAATTATTTTGTCGCGCCTACGGTTGCTGTTCGCGATGAGAGTGGCCTGCCGACTAGAGGTGGTCAAGAGGTTGTCAATCGTCAATTCTTGAGCTTCCTTGGTCAAGCCGTGTCTGAATTTTCGCAACATAAAATGAATGTTTCAGAGGTTATTCTGCCAGCTAATACTGTGCGCCAAGTCTGGTTTAAAGTCGAGGGTAGGGAGACTCAGATCCGTATGACGGTAGATAGGTCTGCTCAAGCTCAGGTTAAACAGGCGATAGCTACTCTGAGCTATTTGGATAACAATGCCGCGAAGCCGGGGTATATAGACATCAGGGTAGATCAGAGGTCGTTCTATAAGTAGGGGCGGTCAACTTCTCTTCTGGATAGAGTAAGTTCTCTTTTTGTTCTATTTCTGTATGGCGTAGAAAATATATATAACAATATAAAAATATGCAAAAGTCAAATAATCGCAAAATGATAAGCTAGGGGAGTAGGGCAATAAAAATATAAAAATGTCAAATAATATAAAATGCGTTGTGGAAAACTTAACGAGCTTACGGCGCGCATACTCAGAGTTTATATTGATGTAAAAATATCAATGTAGCACTCCAGTATGTGTAGTGCTGGAATTAAAAAATATTTTTTAAGTTCGTATTTTGTTGGTGTATATTTTTATAAAAGACGGTATGTTTTATGAGGTTGTGTATAGTAGAGAATCCCCTAGCCGAATTACCAGAAAAAGTTCGTTTTATAAGGTGTTAGCGAATATATATAGACATATGTATATTCATCTTTGTGTGGTATTTATTATTGCGTAAAAGGTACATTGTGCGACATTAAAACTATATCTAAAACACGACTATTCCATCGTCTTTCTTCGCGATAAATTTATCTCATTTTCACCAAATCAACCTACTTGTCGTTTATCGTTTTATAAACCGCCCTATTTGCCGGATTGGTGTGTTTTATGTCGTATATTGATTTATCTGCATTGGCTCGGATTTATAATTTATGCTTGTAATTGTTATTGTGCAAAATTTATCAATATAAATACTCAGCCGATTTGGCTTTATACACGCTTAAAAATTAAATAATAATTAGTTCGTATTTTGTTCTATTATTTTTTTAATTGCTAATTTTGCGTAAGAGCTTGGGTGATTCTGTGTTTAATTATTTCACTGTTCCATTCGCCTGCCTTAAATCGCAGTAGGGGCATATTAGTATTGGCTATGATCGAATTGACAAAATCGTCGCGCGTTTTTCGATCGGGCTGATTGTGAGTATTATCATCAAGCTCAATAGCTATTAGAGGCTTCATGTCATTGGTGCAAATTAGAAAATCTACAGATTTGCCATTTATTCTCGCGAAAGCCGCTTTCCAACTTTGCCCTTTTATCTCATGGTCCAAAAACATGCTTAAATGAGCCTGAGGCATAATTACACATCCGTTTATTGCTTCATGCAGAGTTCTATAAAACGATAATTCACTTGGCGTCATTGCGCAAGATTTTTTGATGTATACATATTCTTTCTTTATTGGGGTTTTAATCGGGCTTGTGTCGCCGTCAGTCCCCTGCCTTGCTTTGATTGCCAGAAAAATAATTGCGGTGGCTACTATAACTATAAATATAAGCGTTGTTTCCATGAGATTAGTTTATCATATGTTGATAATAAATGCTTACGACTTTTAGGCTTTATCGTTGCAGTGATATAATAAGAGTGATAATTTTATCGGAGATATTTATGACTTTTTTAAATTATAATAAAGATGAAAAGTTGGAATTCAATTATAAGAGAGCGTGTGGATTGTGGCTAATTGTAATAGCGGCGATTATTTCAATAGCTACTTTAACAGGAGGAAAGCAAATAATAAACATGCAAGTGTTTAGTATTGGATATGTTATTAGTTTTTTCTCAATCAACATGAATAAAAAGGTGTTGAATAGGCTGTCTGATGGCCCTTCGAGTGAATTTCAAAAGAAAGTATCTTTATATGCCGTTATTTTATTATTTATCTTAATGGTTTTGCTGGGCGGACCATTCTTTGCGACTGAAAATTGAAGATTGATTTGGCTGGGGGCACTGATGGCAACCGCACTACATTTTTTCCCGTATTATTTTGTGCATGGAAAATCAATGATATATCTAGGTCTTATTTGCGCCATTAATATTTTTGTAGGATATTTTTTTACTAATATCCCATTAGAGGCGATAGCATATATTGACTCGGCAATTAAGCTTGTATTTGGAATATATTTACTATTTTTTTCAAAGCCGTCAAAAAAGATACCTCGTTTTTGAAGTGCCCTTCATGCAACCGTCTTCAAGAGGCGGAGTAGGTCGCATGGATGCTTAAACCATGTGGTTGCAGTTTATCGCTATTTGTTGGATTACGCAATATGCTTAAATATACAATAAAATAAGGCGCACCGCTGCTTGCTGAGACCAGACCCGGGGCGCATACACCTTACGTTGATATATTACTGCAACCGTCATTGAAGAATCAATAAAAATAGTCTAAGGGCAGTAAATCAGTCAAGATAAAATAAAACAGCCCGCATTGCTCTAACATAAGAGGGGCGCTGCTGTTTTACGTTGTTATATTACCACGACCGTTATGGAAAATCAATAAACGGTTGTTGCTAATATCATCTTCAGTTATAGTTCCCTAACAATTTAGATATTGATATAATTGGAGGCGAAAGACTGGACAATGGACGTTAGTTATAGTTCCCTAACAATTTAGATATTGATATAATTTTTAGCGCAAACATAGGCTGGTCCACACGTTATAGTTCCCTAACAATTTAGATATTGATATAATTACTTACCACTCATAACCGTTAGCGGGATAGTTATAGTTCCCTAACAATTTAGATATTGATATAATACAGGTGCAAAACGGCACTGATGATTTCAAGTTATAGTTCCCTAACAATTTAGATATTGATATAATTAACGACAGAAAGAACCATATCGCAAAACTGTTATAGTTCCCTAACAATTTAGATATTGATATAATATCTTAATGCGGTCGGTTTCTAGCTGCACAGTTATAGTTCCCTAACAATTTAGATATTGATATAATAGGACGAAATTCAGTGATGTGACCGTTTGGGTTATAGTTCCCTAACAATTTAGATATTGATATAATGATTCGTTAGCTTTTGGTGCAGAAGATGTTGTTATAGTTCCCTAACAATTTAGATATTGATATAATAGTTCCATTCTAAGACTAAATGTAAGCGTAGTTATAGTTCCCTAACAATTTAGATATTGATATAATACATTCTTTTGTTAAATTATTGTCAATCACGTTATAGTTCCCTAACAATTTAGATATTGATATAATACCACAGGTCGCAATTGCTGTACTCTCTGGGTTATAGTTCCCTAACAATTTAGATATTGATATAATAGAAATTTTACGCGGTCGATATGGTTACGGGTTATAGTTCCCTAACAATTTAGATATTGATATAATAGCAGAAGAGGGTGATGACATTAAGGCTTGGTTATAGTTCCCTAACAATTTAGATATTGATATAATAAGATATATTTGGACCGTCGATATATCACTGTTATAGTTCCCTAACAATTTAGATATTGATATAATCTGGCTCGTCACCGTCTGCTGGCATTTCAGTTATAGTTCCCTAACAATTTAGATATTGATATAATCGATTTGCTGTGGTTAAAACCCAAATTGTGGTTATAGTTCCCTAACAATTTAGATATTGATATAATATCGATAAACACTATCGGTCAATTCGTCTCGTTATAGTTCCCTAACAATTTAGATATTGATATAATTTCGCTTTACATTTAGAGTTTGGACAGATTGTTATAGTTCCCTAACAATTTAGATATTGATATAATCATTTGATGCAGCTATTAAGCAAGGCACTCGTTATAGTTCCCTAACAATTTAGATATTGATATAATAAAATGAACCTCTGGCACCTCCGGAATGTGGTTATAGTTCCCTAACAATTTAGATATTGATATAATGCTCTCGCCGTTCTGTGGGTCGATAAACCTGTTATAGTTCCCTAACAATTTAGATATTGATATAATTGGAAAACCGCGAAGAAGCTGAGAAAATCTGTTATAGTTCCCTAACAATTTAGATATTGATATAATACTTCCTTAAATCCCCCTCTGTTACGAGGGGGATTTTTGGTTAGAAAAATGCTAATTGCCCAGCTGGAACGGACTTTTCTTGAGTAGTTTTTTCGCCAACAATAACGTGCATATGTGTAAATTGATGCTCTGTTAAATAAAGCAATCGCACTGAACCGCTGTCCGGAGCGTGTCTCTTAATTCGCATCATATGTTTTTCTGCAACGTCACGATTTGGACATAGTCGCGTATATATGCTGTATTGGAGCATGTCAAAACCGTCGTCCAATAAGAATTTACGGAACTGTGTGGCGGCCTTGCGCTCTGTTTTGGTATTGGTCGGCAAATCGAAAAATACCGCGACCCTCATGATTTTATATGACATCCCTTCTCTGTTAGGAGGCGATTTTTGGCAAAAGAAGCTTACGCGCCTCCCTTACCTCGATACATTCGATAAAGCTTTCAACCGTCCGCTCAACCGCATGTTTTATAGTAAACTTCTTACCGTTCATTATAACATAATAATTTAATATGTCAATAGCGAGTTGTCTGTCGTGCTTGGTGAGGCTGGAATCCGGGTCTCCGGTGTGGTGCGGTGCAACATTCTCTAAAATATACATATCAACGACAGCACGATAAGGCTCGATTAAGTCGTCGGCTAGATTGAAGCTGTTAAGTTCATTGTGGTGAAATAGCCCCTGTGAGGCAACTAGTCCGCGAGCGGCAATATGTCTGGCAATGTGACTTCGCACCATAGCGTAGCCATAGTTTAATGCAGCATTGTGCCAGATCGGCTTGCGGCGTGTGGCGTCGCCCAGTATTTGGTCAAAATATATTCTGGCGGCAATTGACTCGCGATTGCTGGTGTCGCCCGATTTAACATCGTTAGCTAAAGACCGCAAAGTAGAATCGTCTAGCTCGCGAGCCTGCAAGACATCTGCTTGATTTGTAATTTTACTGATAATAATTTGTTGCCATAGTTGCTTTTTTAAGGGTTGGCTCATGGACAATTGTTGACGCGAAACTTTGGCTTGGCGCGAATGCTGTGAATATGGTAAGAGTACGCTGGCAGGTAAATGTTTTTCGTCGCATATTACAGTGGTTGTTCCTTTTGTAGCTAATGCTGTCAGCAAATTTGTTGTGATAGTTGATCCGTAATTGTCTAAAATTAAGGCGTCAATATCTTCAATTGGAAGAGTAGATTCTATCTCCTGTGCGATTACTAGTTGATTATCACGCACGCTAAGCCGCGCAGGATTTTCGATAGCTACGACGCGCCAGGCCATACAACACCCTTGCTAAAATGCACGTCTCCCAGTACATCTACTTTATGTATCTTTAGATAATTAATGCCAGACAGCGATTCTCGTTTTACTGTAGATTTTGAATTCCTAGAACTGTCTGCGGCTAAGTGGCTCTTGATGGTTATACGATTGTCGCCTTCAAATTGGACAAAATATCCAACGAAAGTTTGGTCGTCTTTTTGTATTGTTATTAAATCCCCCTTGTACAAATAACCGATAAAATTAAAACTATTGTCAATTTTTGATACTCCATTGAATGGTTTTAGGAGTTCCATCGGCTCTTTATTTTCTAGTATGTTTATATGATAGTCGGGTATCATATATATTTGGTCATCTTTTTTGTATACGCGAATACGAACCATCTCAGCAAGGGCGGCTGGTGCATTTGCCTTACGACCAACAGAAACCACACCCCTCTTGTCATAGACTTTAACTGCGGTTACAGGTGAGATAGGATTACCATTTTTGTCCTGTTTGGGGCCTTTATACAGCTTAAATGGAGGATTAAAAGCCTTTTTTGCATCTCCGTTACACTCATTAAGTCGAGCTAGTAGTTTTTCGTATAGACTAGATCCATTTTTATTTTTCTGGCTATCAAACTCTTCTTTTGCAAGAGAATTTTCTAGTCTTTGTAGGGTGAGTTTAGTTAGAGGAATTCGTATGAGGTTTTGTCCGTTACGATTTCGGCTGGATCGTAATGTTGACTCGTGCGCTTCTCCTCGTATCTTGTGTCTAATCTCTCTTGAAACGAAAATTGGTTTTACGCTCAATCGAAACTCTTCGTCGTAGTTATCAAGACCTCGCAACTCATTTTGCAGAGTCTTGATATCGACATTAAGGGTTCGCTTCATAACTTCTTTGCCGAAACCGTCCCACGGCTGAGGAAAATGCTTAGAAGATAGCACAAGCATTGCATTTTTACGACGCTGAGCTTTATTAAACTCATCTTCATCGATGATTTCTCCAGTGAGTTTATCAGTTTTTTCTTCCATCGTTTTGGCAGCTGCAAGCAGCTCTTTGATTTCGTGGCGTTTGGCGTGCAAGTTTGCTTGCATTATAATCTTCTGGTCAATTGCTGCTACAACTGCCGCATCTTTGGCGTGATGTAGAACGTCCTCGCTACGATCTTTAGCTAGACCCCAACGCTTGCGTAGATATGCTGTTGTTGTTCCATTTGGCGCGATTACGCGCTGTTTTTCTTCATCTTCTGCAAAGTCAACATTTTGGCGTAAATAATTCTGAATAAATCGTGTGATGTATCTAGTATCGTTTAAGGCACGCACATTCCAGCTGTCGTTCTTATAATCCTGCAGAAGCAGATTTTGCTTCTTCTTCATTGCATAGCCGTTATATTTGTAATTGATGGCATTTGTGGCCTTATCGTCCGTTTTAATATCGCGTGTCTTATATATCGACTCTACTCTGGCGACAAACTCCTTCCAGCGGTTTTCATCTGCGCCAAAATATTCAAATGGAGTTTTATTGCTCTTTTTCTGGTTTTCCTCTGTCAGCACTAGCACTTTATTAGTTATCCCGTCATTATTAGAGCGTGAAAATGGTACGATGTGGTCTATCTGATATGCATTGTCGTCTTGTAGCATCGTGTCAAAATCAATTGGTTTTCCGGAATATGGACAAATACCGTTTTGTTCGCGATAGAGCTTAACCTTAATAATTTGCTGACCGTTAAAATCGGCGTTTTTATTCAGTGGTACGCTAAGCTCTTTTAGGTGGCTGAGAAGTTGCTTGCCGCCCTTGGTTTTTGGCGATGCTTCATATCCATCAGCGATTATAGATTTAATGTCTTCGTTATATCCTTGATTCTCTTCATTTTCTTTTTTAATTGCGTTGCGTTCTTTGAAGTTTTTTGCCAAGTCGCGAGCAGTTTCAACTTTAATAAAGTAAGGTTTACCGTATTTGCGTTCAATGGCGCGAACGATCTTCAGTGTTTGCGATATGGCACGTTTTACGACAGGATTAGTGATTTGCTCTAGGCTAGCTGATTGTTTCTTGAAGTCATAACCAGCGGCCTCACAGGCTTTATCGTAAGTCATACCATTAAGAATATGCGGTGTGATTTTTTGCAAAGCTTTTATTGACAGATGGCAGAACGACCCAAAATTAGTAGCTTTAATTTTGACAATTGTGTTTTTAGCGTCATCAGAAATTGGCAATGCATTTAATTCGGCTTTAATTCCTTCGTCAGATTTTTGTGTAGTGAGAATATAAGCGATTTGATTGATCATTGATTCGTTGTCAATTTTTGCCCAATCTTCTGGTAGATTTTTCAGTGCCGTTTTAATATCATAGTAGGCTTTTAAGCCGCCGAATGCATTTCCCTCTCCGAATTCATCGCCGTCCTTTTTCTTTCCGTGCGTATATTTTGGAACGTAATCTTCACTAATTCCCGCAATGCTACGCACTTTTTTATACGTTAGGCTTTTTTGATTTCTGGCGGCTTCTATAACTTTATTTATCTGATCTGAAGATAATCTTATCTCTAGATTTTCTCGCTTTGCCTGGCGCTTGCTGGCGTCGCGAGGTATGAATACCAGATGCGATAAGTCGCTTGCCAAGCGAAAAATTTCGAAGCTGTAGCTAGCTCTTGGCGCTCGTTTTTCATTTTCTTCAAAGGTACAATTCCCGACCATTTTTTTAATCAGCTCTTCAGTCATAAATGGGCGCTGGTACATAATTGCTGATATATTTACGACATTTTTGTCATCGTCCAAGCCGTAAAGCATTTCATTGATCGCTGTATCGGAAACATTTTTTAAGGCATATCTTTTCTGGACCTCAATGATCTTTTCTAATTCGTGCAAAAAATCACCACGAGAAAAACTATTAGTGTAATCGTCACGCTTATTACGTTTATGCGACGCAAAGTTTTCATCGCGACTTAGAGCTTCGCCGACAGTTTTATATCCGTTCTCGGCGAGGAACTTTTCATTAGTCTTCAAGGCTTTTGATACGCGACCACCTTCTTTCTCCGACTCTTCTTCGACTTTACGATTCGACTTAAATCCACGTCGTTTGGCGATTTGGTACATGACCTTGAATAGCTCTTCTGGAGATAATTCTTCGGCGAGCGCTTTTGAGCGGAGAGCATATACGTCTAATTTGTTAAATTCGGATTTATCACTTAATACTTCTTCGATTCGATCTCTGGTGAGAATATTTTGGTCAATAAAGAATTGCTTCAAGTTATTCAAGCGTTGACGGCGTCGTTTTAAGCGACGGCGAGCTGACCGTGCATCGCGGCGAGGTTTGGCAAGCGAATCTCCGTTTTGTGGATCTTCTGGTTTTTCAAAAATGCGCACCCCTAAATCATGGATGCGCTCTTTATCTAAGTCCAATACTGCCCAGCCGATTGAAGATGTCCCGATGTCTAGACCTAGTGAATATTTTTTTGGTGAATATGAATATTTTTGAGTCATGATGGTCCTTTTTGTGAGATAATTTAATGCAATTATACAACCAAAATAGAATATTTGAAAGCGTAAATACTTTACTCATAAAAAAGATAATCCGCTCAACGAGTGAACGGATTAGAGCTTTGCTTTAGTATTTCTACTAAATTATTATAGAAACCTAAAACAACTTAGATATTGACACAATCCTTACTTAAGGGACTGTAACTACAGTGTATCTCACTTAATATTATTGCGCAAGTATTATTTTGGTCATATTTTGCCAACTGAGCGGCACTGGCACGGTTACCGCCGCCGTCGACATTCTGGGATTCTTGTGCTATATTACGAGCAGAATCCCCTAGATGATGTAACTCAGTTGATGGGCTCGTCCCTGCTGGCTCCATGGGGGATTTTCTTGTTGTGGCGTGATCATTATCTTCATTGACATTCTGAACTTCTTGTGTTATATTTTCACCAGAAAAGTCACCAAGTCCCCGTTCGGCTTGTCTACGGGGCGCACCATTAAGGTCACCTGGGCGGCTTTTTTCTTGGCTTCGCACATTACCTTCATAAAGAGTATTTCGCCCTATTGTCTGTCTTCTAAGAAATTTACAGGCTATTTGATCGTTGGCATTTTGAGGATTGTTTGCTATAGTAGAACCAGAAGAATCCCCACTTAAATCCCGGTAATGGGATTCGGGGATTTTTTCTGTATTATTTGGTTATAATTCCCCAACAATCTAAATACCGATATTCCCTAAGAGCCGTGTTTTACCTTTACTCCTGGCGCCCTAGGGGTGATATAATTACTATAATATGCATGCCGCGGTTCAATCTATAACCATAAAAGTGAGCGAAGTTGATTCTGCTTTGCTTAATGATGCGGATGAGCTGCAGAAAATGTTAAGAAATGTTACGGAATTGGCGGGCTTGCATTCTTTGGAATCGGTGATGCATCAATTTTCCCCGCAAGGAATCAGCGCTGCCCTGCTTTTGTCGGAATCGCATATTGCTATTCATACGTGGCCGGAAAGCGGCGTAGCGTATATAGCGATGACAACTTGTAAAATGCTGGATGATGATAAATTGCAACAAATAAAAGAGTTGGTTGCACGGCTGCTGGGTGCAAAAAACATAATTATGAAAGAAATGGCATTGTAATATGAAACGAACCAAGGCGCGACTTAAAATCAACCAGATTTTGACCGGTAAGAAGACGAATTTGCGAGTTGTTGGCTGTTTGCTTTTTCGTGAGTGGGATAAGAAAGATAAGCGATTTTACTACTGGGAAGAGTGGGAGATTACAGGGCTGGCCGATTATGATAGCTGGGTGGAATATGATCACAGCGATCAAACCGTTTCTCTGTACGAGCCAATTCGTTTTACTCAGGCAATTGATCCAACGCAATTGGAAAAAGGTCAATCATTCACCGTTTCTGAACAGGACGGCAAGGATCACGTTGTGGTGGTTGACGAGGTTGGAATTGGTGAAATTATGAACATCAAGGGTAAAAACACGTACCAAGTTTTCCCGAAAGAACTGATGGCGTATGCTACTTTGAGGGATACTGGCGCGCCGAAAAACCGTCAGTTGATTACGATTGAGAAGTATAATAATCGCGAGTACGACGCTTATCGTAAGGTTCAATTAAGTGACAAAGAGCAAAAGGAAATGTTCGGTAGGACCATTAAGCCGATTGACTGGACGACGATTATAGTTATTACCATATTTATCGCTATTATTTTGTTTGCATTCATCTTTGACAACAATTCCGACGGCAGTAATGGCGGAGGTCACGGCGGATCGCGCAGTGTTTACGGCGGCAGCAGCGGCGGACTTGGCAAATAAAAGGAGTTATTTATGTCACGATCAAACACAGAGAAACGAGAGCAAGTTGCTTTATTTGCAGCGGCAATTTTAGTAGCAATCGGTGGAATTATTTATGAATTAATCTTAGGTGCGGCTGCGTCATATTTGGTGGGTGATTCGATTCTGAGCTTTAGTCTGGCAACTGGCGTGACGTTATTTGGAATGGGAATTGGCTCGCTGCTGGTCAATTACATCAAGCTTCATCCAGCGACCAGCTTCGCAACGAACGAAATTATTTTGGGGCTAATTGGCGGAAATTCGGTGATGCTGATGTATTTGGGATTCGTTTTTACGCGTTCGCATTGGCTAATTTTTGCCGTCATAAGTCTGGCGATCGGCATTTGTATCGGGCTGGAAATTCCGCTTTTAATGAAGATGTTTCAGGAATTCGGGCGCAAGTCTTCGGTGAAATTATTTAGCAAGATTTTAGCGCTCGATTATTTTGGGGCGTTAATTGCGTCGCTATTATTCCCGCTTGTTATGCTTCCATATCTTGGCTTAATGCGTAGCGCGTATCTGGTGGCGGCTTTGAATATTGGCGTTGCGGTTCTGATTCTTAAACAAATGAAAGCGTCGAAAATTATTATGACAATTAGCGTTATTGCAACAATGTTGCTTTTGGGGTTCTTTATTTATGCGACGGAAATTGAGCACGGAATTGACAAGCGAACATATAAAGATCCTGTGATGTGGCAGCAGCAGACGCCGTATCAGAAAATTGTCCTGACTAGATATAAAAATGACACCAGGTTGTTTTTGAATCGTAATCTGCAGTTTTCCAGCCTTGACGAAGCGCGTTATCACGAAACATTGTCTACTTCCGCTCTGTCTTCAGTCGCCAATCCGAAGCGCGTGCTGATTATGGGCGGCGGCGATGGCCTTCTGGCTCGGGACGTTTTGAAATATCCCAGTGTTGAGCATATTACGTTGGTTGATATCGATGAGGTGATGACTAATCTGGCGAAAACTAATCATCTTCTCACCGATATAAATCAGCGTTCGTTGCATGATCCGCGCGTTTCCATTGTCAATCAAGATGCTTTCCAATTCGCCTTCTCTACCAAGGATAAATATGATGTTGTGTTGATTGATTTGGTGGATCCGTCGAATGAAAAATTAGCCAAGCTGTATTCCGAGCAATTATATCGTCAAATCGGTAATATTTTAACGGAGCGTGGCGTTATGGTGACGCAAGCGACGTCTTCATTTTTCTCTCCGCATGCTTTTTATATGGTGGCAAACACCGTCAAATCATCTCATCCAGAGCGATATGTGACGGCGTTTTCGGTTAATGTTCCGTCATTTGGCGAGTGGGGTTTCGTGATGTCTGCGCCGCAAGCTGAGGTTGTGGCTAGTCAACCATTGCCAAAAAACCTACGATATCAAAACCAAAAATTGCTTACTTTTTTAACTAAGCAAAATGCCGTGTCGGTGCCGTCTGGACCAACTTCTACGTTGGTTTCTCCGCGAATCACCGACGTTTACAACTCTGATATGCGCCAGTGGCGATACGAGTAGTTTTTAGGCGGCGGTAGTAGTACTCTTTTTTCGTCGGCGGCGTCGTCTTTTTGATGTGGCTGAAGCTAGCGGTGTAACTGTGTTGATTGCGGTTTCTGTAGGTGTATTATCATTGCCGCGAATTTGCAGAACAACTTCGCCGTCGTTTGCTGCAGGTTGCGGCTTTTCCGGTTGGCTATTGACCGCTGGAGCGTTGTTTGCGGGCTGTGGCTGAGGTTTGGCTGGTTGCTTTTTCTGGTTGCGAACAGGCTTTATTGCGGCATCAATTTCCTTCTCGACATCTTCCCTGTTGCGCGAATACATGCGACGCGAATGTTCGATAATGTGCGGCGTGTTGTCGGCTTGGCTTGGCGGAAGTTCCAGTGTGCGGGCAGAAAACGCGGGAGTTTTCTCGCCGCCGATGACCATATTGACAACGAAATTACGATTGTGCATCTGTAGAAGGTCGATTGCCTCGAAGTTCGGCTCGAATTGCTTGGCAAGAATCGGTGCATCATCAGCAGAAACTCGGAAAGAAATCATGGTGCCGACGTTGCCAAAAACCGCATCGCGGACCGTGTAGCTCATCTGGGAAATGTACTGGTTGGCAACGGTCAAGTTAAGGCCATATTTTCGAGCCTCGGATAGAATAGTTGCAAACGAATCGGTGGCGAAGTTCTGGAACTCGTCGACGTAAAGATAGAATGGGCGGCGGTCACGGACGTCAGGAATGTCGCTTCGAGACATGGCGGCAAGCTGGATTTTTGTGACCAAAAACGAACCGAGGATGGCGGCATTATCTTCACCGATAAGACCTTTGGACAGATTGACAATTAGAATCTTTCCTTCGTCCATAATTTGGCGAATATTGAACGTGGATTTCGGCTGCCCGATGATGTTGCGGATGATTGGATTGGCGGTGAAAGCCCCGACTTTATTTAAGACTGGCGCAATTGCCTCGGCGACAAACTTGTCATTCCAGCTGGCAAATTCAACATTCCAGAATTGCAAAACCACGGTGTCTTGGCAATAAGTCAGCGTTTCTTTTCGGAATTCCTTATCTGTTAGCATACGAGTAATGTCAAGCATCGTCGCTTCTGGTCGATCTAGCAAAGCCAAAATTGTATACCGCAAAATATACTCAAGCCGTGGTCCCCACGAATCGCCGAAAATACGCTTCAAAACGCCGATGATTTCTGATGAGATGTTGGTTTTTTGGTTCGGGTTCGTGACTTCCAGGGGGTTGAATCCCAGAGGATACGCAGTGTCGGCTGGATTGAAATAGATCACGTCGTTCAATCGGCTGCCAGGGATAAATTTCATGTTGTTGATTGCGAAGTCGCCGTGCGGGTCGATGATGGCATATCCTTGATTATGGAAAATGTCGCTTAAGGCGAAGAGCTCTAATAGTCCACTTTTTCCGGCGCCCGTTTGCCCGATTATGTAAACGTGGCGTGAGCGGTCATAGCGCAACATGCCGAATTGGTGGCTGATGCCGCGGAAGTTGGTGACGCCAAAGGCAGAAATTTGGTCATCGTTGACATCTTCGCCGGTTAAGACTGGCAATTTGGATGGCGGTTCTGCGGTTTTGGAGCTTGCCCAAACTATATTTGGCGTTTCAACGTTGGTGTGCGGCAAGTGAAAAACTGACGCCAATTCTTCTATGTTTAAGATAAAGCCGTCGCCGATGAACGAACGCTTGCGATATTTATCAATAAATTCTTTACCAAACATACCCTTGGTGGCGCGAAATCCGTTGAGATTTGTTGAGTTGAACTGCTTAAACGTGCCGACGAGCGCCTGCATGCGAAGCTTAGCATTTGTCTGACTTTCGCCCATATAAACCAAGCGAATTTTTACCTCGTAGCCGAGCTTGGTTGCCTTCTTCTCTGCTTCAGAAATGCGAGTTTTATCGCGGTCTGATAGCTCAACGGCTGTCGATTGATTTGCTCCCTGTTCTGGTGGCTGCCAAAGTGCGCCAAGTACACCGATTAGCCACTGCATACTGCCGCCGAATCCTGGCAAGGAGAACATTCGTCCGTTTTTTATGCTATTTATGTATCGATCTGCGGCGTTTTGCCAATCATCTGGGATTGGTCTGACTAGCACCTGAATCCACAATTCTTCACCGGTGGTTTCCAATTTCGCCAGCGTGCCCGTAATGCCCGCCAGCGGGTCGACTTCGAAGTTTTGGAAGGTGCGAATCGGGAGGAATTCATCTGTGGTTAATGTCAATTCTGTTGAGTAAGCAACTTCGTGGTCGCGCTCGTGCTCGGTATAATCTTCGTCGGCTTGGTGAATTTGAACGGTTGGATATTGAGAATAAATCTGTCCTTCGACAAAGCTCTGCAGGGTTTTTGGCACCCAAACGTAAAAGCGAATTTGCCCATTGACTGAGGCGATTTCAAAGCTGATGTGCTCTTGGTGTCCGCCAGATAATCGCAATTCTTTATTATCGCGAAGAATTCCGTGTAGTGAAGCGAATAGTTGCTCGGCAGCAAGTTCTTGCTTGTCGTTGGTGCGTGGGATTTCCAGAACCAAAAGCACGCTCTCAACTGGGGTGAAATCTTCTATCTTCCGATAATTCCGCCACGTTAAAAACATCAGGACTGCCACGATTGGCATCCAAACATACCATTGTAATAATGTGCTGATGATCCAAGAAATAATCTGCATTATGTGTAAATTATCTCACCTCTGAAAGAAGTTTGCAACTTAGCTTAAGCGGCTTCTTCAAAAACGTATGTGGCTTTAGCGACGCGTTTGAATTGTGGCTTTGATTGAAGGTTTAATAGAATAGTAGTTTCCTTGACTTGTCGTTTGTCGAGGACTTGACGAACGATTTCATCGCGATGAAGCGGAGTTTCGGAATTCTTCAAAATATCGGTAATGATATCTGCTACAGTTCCGCGGCTGTAGCCCCAGCTAGCGAGCGCGTAAATGCCGCGACCGATTAGAACAAAGCGCTTGTCTTTAATAAGTTCATTGTGAATTGCCTGCGTCGTGACGCTTCGGCGGTTAAATTCGCTGTCCCGAATTCCCTTGGCGATGTCGGAAAAATGCATCGGCGAGCCGTTGGTGTCCAAAACAACGTAGATTTTATCGCGGATGTTCTTTGGGTTAACGGCCGGCCATTTGGCTAGTCCCCACTGATCGTTTAAGCTGGCCAATTTTTTACTAACGGTAGCCAAGGCTGCAATGTTTGAAGGATGTTCATAGTCTAATTTTTTGTGCAATTCTTCCGCAGTAATGGGTTCGCCGTGCTTTTTGATTGTTTTGACAACTTCTTCGACTCGTGCTCTAATTTGCTTTTCGTTGCCAAGAGTGTCGATCGCTGCTGCTTGGTAATAATCGTCATTCTCTGTAACAATCGTGATATTTTCTGCTAGCTCAGAAATGAACGCCACGCGAGCGCGGTCAATTGCAGTAGCTTCTTTACCGAGGAAGTGCGACGCCAAATCCTGCATACGCGCAACTCGTCCCATCTCAGACAAACTCGAAGTAATTTCTTTTTCCATAGCAATAACCGAAGGAAGTTCTCCCTCGGCGACAGCTGCACGTAGACGCGTTAAGATTGCTTTTTCTAGCTGACGAACGCGCTCGCGAGTAATGCCGAACATATCGCCAATTAACTCTAATGTTTCTTTTCGGTCGTACAAACCAAATCGTCGAGAAATAATTTCCTTCTCGCGCTCTTGCGGAATCTTAGAAATAATAGTATCGACGACAGAATTTAATTTGGCGCTTTGCTCGGTTTTTGCTGTCTCGCTCATGCTACTAGAAACATCCTCTCTGCCTCACCACAGGTTATATTGATTGAAAATATGTTTTTAATTATACAATTGCATTTGACAAAAGTCAATAGATAAATGCCATAATTGCTGATATAAATTATAGCATTTATTTTACGTTTTTTGCAATAGATTATATGAAGAGTTTTTATTATCCGTAATTATTGGATAGTATAAAAACGCTATTTCTTTTTAGCGGATGTTTTGGTGGCTTTTCTAACTACGCGTTTGCGAGTTGGCTTCGTTGTTGTGGTGCTTAATAGCTCCAGAGCTTTTTCGTGAGTAATGGTTTTCGGATCCGTGGCTTTGGGGATTTTGACGTTTTTAGTACCGTTGGTGATGTATGGACCGAATCGTCCATTGAGAACCTTAATTCCATCTGGAAATTCGGCGATATTCTTAGCAGCTTCGGCTTCTAATTTGGCGGCGTAAAGTTCACGCGCCTTTTCTAAAGTAATGCTGTGAGGATCTTCTGGCTTAATTGAAACGAACAATTTGCCGACTTGAATATACGGACCGAATCGTCCAATATTCGCCTTAATATCTTGACCGTCCTCTGTTTGACCGACGACGCGTGGCAACTTGAACATCTCCAGTGCTTGCTCTAAGGTTACCGTTTCAATCTTCGCGCCCTTTGGCAGCGGCGCAAAACGTGGCTTTTCGTCGCCGTCGGTTTCGCCAAGTTGCAACATTGGACCGAATCGCCCAAATCGCGCGATAATCGGTTTATTCGTCTTCGGGTCAATTCCCACTTCGCGATTAGCACCGACTTTACTTCGGTCGATCCCGCCAGATTGCTCGATTAATTTATGGAAAGGTGTGTAAAATCCGTGCAACATTGTGCTTTTTTCCAGATTAGCACCGGCAATTTTGTCAAATTCCGTCTCAACGTTGGCGGTGAAATCGTAATCGACAATTTGCGTAAAATGGTCCGTCAGGAAATCGGCAATCAGTTCGCCGCTTGGCGTTGGAATAAGCTTGCCGCGTGTCGAGCCAGTTTTTTCCTGGACAATACTTCGACTAACTTCCTCGCCGTTATAGTTCAGGACAATCACGTCGCGTGGCTGACCTTCGCTGTCACCCTTTTCAACGTAGCCGCGAGTCTGCACAGTGTCGATAATTGTGGCGTATGTGGATGGACGTCCGATTCCAAGCTCCTCCAGTTTCTTGACTAGCGAACCTTCGGTGTAGCGAGCTGGCGGTCGTGTAAATGTTTGACGAGCCGTAATGTCGTGAGAATTGACTTCATCGCCAGACTGTAACTTCGGTAGAAGCTCATCTTTATTGCCGCCGTAAACGCGCAAAAATCCGTCAAACGTAATAACTTCGCCCTTTGCCTCAAACTGAGCAGGCTTTTTGCTTTTTGGTAATTTTTCACCCCTAATGTCGATTGTAATAGTCGTCTTTTCTAGCTTCGCTGGCGACATTTGCGACGCTAAAGTTCGGCGTCGAATCAGGTCGTATAATTTCTGATCATAGCTATTATTAGACGCGGTTTCCAGAGTGATGTCCGTCGGGCGAATGGCTTCGTGGGCTTCTTGGGCGGACGCGGATTTGGTCTTAAACTTGCGAACCGTTGAGTAATCTGGACCGTAAAGACGCTTGATAAAATCGGTAGCCGCCGCGATGGCTTGACCGCTCAAATTTACGGAGTCGGTACGCATATAGGTGATTTTTCCGTCTTGGTACAATTTTTGCGCCGAAGCCATGGTTGCTTTGGAACTAAAGCCAAGTTTAGAGTTGGCTTCCTGCTGCAAGGTTGAAGTGGTAAATGGTGCCGCTGGATTTCTGGTTCCAGGAGTTTTTGAGATATCGCTAACAACAAATTCGGCGGGTTTCAGACTATTTAAGAACTCGTTCGCCGCTTCTTCTGTATCGAATTTTTGATTAAGCTCAGCCTTGAATTCTCGATTGTCGTGAATAAAAATGGCAGTAACTTTGAACTGAGAATTGCCCTCAAACTTCATAATTTCTCGTTCGCGCTCGACTAGTAATCGCACCGCTGGACTCTGAACGCGACCAGCCGATTTTCCGCCCGGAACTTTCTGCCAGACGACTGGACTGAGTTCGAAACCGACTAATCTGTCTAAGATCTGCCTAGCTTGTTGCGCCTGAACCAAATTCATATCCACGGTTCGCGGATTCTTAATTGCATTAGTTATGGCATCTTTGGTGATCTCATGAAAGACGATTCGCTTGGTTGTTTCGATTGGAAGATCCAACACCTTACATAAGTGCCAAGCAATAGCCTCTCCTTCGCGGTCTTCATCGGTTGCGAGCCAAACATTTTCCTTGCCAACTGCCTTGACATTTCTCTTTAGCTCAGTGATAACTTTCTTTTTTTCAGGATCAACTTCATAGATTGCGAAAAAATCGTTAGCCACGTCAATCGGCGGCGTTCCATCCTTCGTCTTTTTAACAATCGAGCGAATATGCCCCACGCTAGATAATACATGAAAATCCTTGCCGAGATATTTCTCGATGGTTTTAGCTTTGGCTGGTGACTCGACGATAACGAGATTTTTCATAACTTTATATTATAACAAATCACTATTTGGCTACAACTATTTGGCTACAACCGCAAAGTTAATTATTACGAGCGACCACTGAGACGACCGAGCATTGCCATTGATACAAGACTACGATCAACATATGCTATTTGGCGTGGTTTTTCTTTTTCCGCGTCGCTGTTAATTGCTCGTTTTATGTAGGTGCATGTTGCGTGCGCAGCGAACGGAAGCGAAGCGGCGAATGCTCCAGCTCCCAGTTTGCGTAGAATCTCGGCAGGCTTTGGGCTGTCGGTTCGTTTGTCGGCTAATTCGGCGGCGGCATAAGTGACTAAGGCTGCCGTTCCCATAGCTAGCCCCACCTTCCCTGATTTGGTCGGTCGAGTTTCAGCTTTCTCCTTGCTGCGTAAATTAGCGATTCCCGTAGCTATAGCGTTTATCGAGTTTAGTACCACAACAGTGCCAAGAACATGCTTTGGAGCCAACTCTTTTTTATTCATTTCATAGAGGATTTTTGCCATAACTATTTTGTCCGTTGTGGCATCTAAGGCTGCTCCAAAATTGCTAGTCTGTCCTGTCATGCGTGCTACTTTGCCGTCCAAGACGTCAGCTAATCGCCCGACCGCGCATTCCACCAACCCTTCAGCCGTATCGATTTTCTCAGATCCGCGTATCGCTAAAGCGGCGCCAGTCATGCTTATAAAATTAGGAATGGTAAAAACGTCTTTGGCGACTTTACTGACGGTAGGAGATGTTTCTCGGCCTTTTTTCATATTCCGCATAATAACATCAATTTGTCAAAATAGCAATATTATCGTAATGTCCAGTTATTCGCCCCGAGAGGCTTAATCACTCCGTTGATTTCTAGCATTGTGAGTGCTGTGGCGAAGTCTGACGCGGATAGGCCGGATTTTTGTTGGATTTCATCGCCGTCACGAAGCCCTTCTGAGATGAGTTTTATGATGATACCCTCTTCAATTGTTGTGCTGACTACCAATTCCTGTCCGTTATCTTTTTGCAATTTTTCTGGCGCTATGACCGATAGTATATCTTCCGCCTCGGTGGCTAGATAGGCGCCTTGCTTTAGTAGAGTGTTGCATCCTGCTGATAGAGGACTGGTTATATTGCCCGGAACTACAAACAAATCTCTTCCCTGATTTAATGCATGAGATGCGGTGTTTAGTGTACCACTTCGCTCGGCGGCTTCGGTGATAATAATCCCATCAGCTAGCCCACTCACTAGTCGATTTCGCTCCAGAAAACTCCAGCGGTTAACTATTTTATTATCGCCCTTCATCCATTCCGAAATGACCGCTCCGCCCTGCTTTATGATGTCCATGGCTAGTTGATAATTGGTCCGCGGTGAAATATCAGGAAGCTCATTTGGGACGACCGCCACAACCGTGCCACCAGCTTCGATGGCAGCTTTTTGGGCAATACAATCCACGCCTAACGCCAGCCCACTCACGATTACACATCCGGCTTTTGCCAGATCTGTTGCTAATCGCTCGGTCACTTCTTTTCCGTAGGCAGACGGCTTACGGGACCCGACGATTGATACGACTGGCGCATTTGTTTCCGGCAACTTTCCCATATAACATAAGCTTTTTGGTGGATTGGCAATATGTGCTAATCTCTGGGAGAAAATATGCTCATCTGGTGTAATTCTATTGATTTCCATAAAAAATGTGGTAAAAAGTATTGACACTTTGTCAAATGTTTGCTATAATCAAGGACGATTGGTTAAGTAATCATTAACCAAACGCACCTTATACCCCCTATTCTAACTATATGTTAGGTTGCGCGCAATGGCATTAAGTATTCTTACCCTCCACTTTTTGCGGTTCAACGTTACGCGCATACTAACCCCTTTAACTGCCCTTTTTCAAAGGCGACCTCTGTTAATGTGAGTACAAAGTTGTATTGATAATCATCAGGCGCGGACTTTTGGAGTTTTAGTCGCGACGCTTCACTGATACGGTAGCTCGGGTGGGTTGAAGGGTAAAAAAGCGTCAGGTGATGCCCACCCTTACCTGGCGCTTTTTTGTTGGGAAAAATTATTTATTTTCTATAATATGTCGGCACTTTTCGCAAATACCTTCCAACTCAAAGTGGTGTTTTGTGACTATGAAATTATGTTTTTTACCGATGAGATCTATGAGTTTTTCGAGTTCTTGCGATTGTATGGGTTCGGCATTTTGACAATTGATGCAGTAGAGATGGTGATGATGTGGTATAAAAGGTTCTGCTAACTCGTAATAATTCTTCCAGCCAATAGTTATAGTGTTTACAATGTTCAGATTATCGAACATTAGTAGCGTGCGGTAAATGCTGGTACGGTTAATGTTTTTGCAGTTTTTCGCAATATCGCCGACTGCAAGAGGTACATCTGAATTTCGCAGGATATCAAATACTTGCTGGCGTGGTTTTGTCAGGCGAAGATTGTGGTGTTCAAATATTTCATTTAGCATAGTGCTATCAGTAGTTTATAACTTATTGCAACAAGTGTGCAATAGACTTACAGTCCGAGTAATTCATAAGGATATTTGGGTTGGCTGATTTTTGTGATATGCGCGTCGGTTATGACGTATTCGGCTTGGCTATTAACGATTTTTTGCGACAATTTACCCTTGACGATTAGCCATGTTCCATCTGGGTAGTCTGTCGAAAAGTTTTTCTCGACCAGGATTTTCATAGGCACGCTGTCAACAGTGCAGCAACTTATAACGTATCTGACAATATTGAAGTAATTATAGCCGTAGTTTTTTAACAGATCATTTGAAACGAAGCCAGTAATGGTGATATCTTTGCCGTTAAAATAAGCAGTTTCTTTGCAAGAATTTATGGCGGTTCTCCAGCGATTTATTGAGATTGTAGAAGAGTTTTCTTTCGGCTGAGGTGTTTCGCAACGACTTTCGGGCTCAATAATCGCAGGACTTTCTTTTTGCGCGAGACTGCTTGGAGAGAGTGGCTTTGGCGGTAATATGTATCCGACTGATAATATAATTATTGCAAAATAAGATATTGGGGTAATTTTTTTCAAGCTAATTCTAGATTTGTCTTTAGTGAACTTATTTTTTAATTGCAACATTATATCAATAAGCAAAAGTATAACGCCGATTATGCTAATTATGACCGCGAATGTGTGATAGCGTGGATGAACGTAAAAGCCAAGTTGGTCGCGCCAAGCTAATAACAAAATATATGCGCAAACGACAATTCCGCCAATTGATTTTGCAAGATTAGCGTACATATAAATTAACTCCTAGTCCGACAATTAGCGATAAGACGAATACAGTTAAGGTAATTGTTGCAATAAATTTCCAGCGAAAAGTTGTTTTTAATAGCGTAATCATTTTAATGTCTATCATCGGTCCGAATAGCAAGAAAGATAAAATTGAGCCTGTTGTGAAATTTCGCACGTAAGCCAGTGCGAAGAACGCGTCGATGCTGGAGCATATCGAGATGATGAAACTTAGTGTGATCATGGATATGACTGATAAGAAAATGTCGCCGCCGACGGCAT
>CALHZJ010000011.1 GCA_938041005.1 uncultured Candidatus Saccharibacteria bacterium
CATCTTATCCGACGATAAATTGCGCAATGAACTCGTTAAAAAAGGCAAGAAACACATTAAGACATTTTCATGGCAGCGCATGGCCGAGCAAACTTTGGCTGTATATGAAAAATATGGTCGGAAAGACTAAGGTTAAGCCTGAAGTTTCTTAGCTATATCGCCACATTTAGCCGCAACATCCCTGCGCGCCACTAGTACACCATCGGGCGTATTGACGACTACCACGTTATCAAGACCAATTACCGCTACTGGTTTATCTGGTTGTTCATTGCGAATGTAAGTGTTGTCGATGT
Source organism: uncultured Candidatus Saccharibacteria bacterium (assembly GCA_938041005.1). Taxonomy (GTDB): domain Bacteria; phylum Patescibacteriota; class Saccharimonadia; order Saccharimonadales; family Saccharimonadaceae; genus Nanosynbacter. Next base: position 294 of record CALHZJ010000011.1, read on the forward strand.
CGATAGTATGAATATTCTCACCACGAACATAATTGTCGTTTTCGTCCTTAGCTACCGCATTGTGTAGGTCTTTGAAATTGCCAATATCCATCCAGTCAAAGTCAGCCGACACTACCGCCAACTCAGCCGCTTTCTCGATAAGAGCAATGTCAATAACTTGATTATCAAGCTCTAAGTACGTCCTATTATATTCTTCACCGCCAAACTCAGCAACGGAAGCTAAGGTTTGATAGTTTGACCACAAATCAGGAGCACTTCGTTTCATCTCATTCATAAAAACGTCAACTGAGCCAACAAAATAGCCACAGTTCCATAAATAGTTCCCCGACTCAACATACTGCTTCGCCGTATCGTAATTAGGTTTTTCCTTGAATGATTCGACGCTATAAACACCCGCTCGAGCATCAATCACACCGTCACGCTGAATGTATCCAAATCCAGTCGACGGAAAAGTAGGTTCAATACCAATAAGCGTAATGCAGCCGCGGTCACTAGAAACGCGCGCCGCCGTATCGAACGAATGAGCAAAACCTTGAATATCGCGGACGTTATGATCGGAATGAATAAAAGCAATAGGCTCAGTGTGATCGTGATTACGATTGATATAATCTAAGGCAAATATAATACAATGCGCAGTTCCTCGTCGCCCTGGCTCAATCAAAAACGCTTCGTCTGGCAATTCTGGCAGTTGCGCTCTAAGCGCTTCAGCGTGACTGGCTTCAGTTACCACATAAACTGTATCACCAAGCTTCCTCGCTCGGTCATAAGCTTGCTGAACCATAGTACGTTCGCTAGTTAGCGCTAAAAGTTGTTTCGGTTGAGTAGAAGTTGAAAGCGGCCATAGACGCGTACCTGAGCCACCAGCAATTATTACAGTTATCATACTACATATTATAGCGATTTAAGCACATAAATGCTATCTGTTTCTAGGCAAGAACTTAGAGAGAAATCATTCAAAAATATTCCGCACAAACGAAACAGCGTCTTCCACGCGCTTCACGTTCTCGCCCTGCTCGCCTGGACGCATCTCGATTGAAACAACACCGCTATAATCAATACGTTTTAATGCATCAGCTGCAGCACGATAATCAACATCATCACGATCGTAAACCCGATCCAGCATAGGAGCGCTAATATGGAAATGCTTCAATATATCGCCATTATCTTGTATTGATTTGCTAATATCATCGCCCGCTAGAGCCATACATGCAGTATCAAGATGCAGGCCAATTCCTTCCGAGTTGATTGTGCGAACAAGTCGTGCGCCCTCATCCGCCGTTGTTATATAATCACAGTTATATTGAGGAGCGTTCGGCTCGATACAAAGCATTGTATTATATTGCTTAGCGACATCACCAAGCTCAGAAAAAAAGCGATTAGCAATATTATCCGCCTCTCCTGTCGACATTCCGCCTCGCTGTCTATTCTTCGGCGAGCCAAAAACTAATCGACTAGCGCCCATATCGCCAGCTAATCGCAAAAAATCAGCGAGGTATTGACGTGTTTCATCACGAAGCTCGCTTGATTCAAACATTTTAAGATCAGGTCGCGCAAATAGCATCGACTGAAAAGCTACAATCTCAATATCGTATTTCTTCCACCATTCGATATACTCATTGATCTGTTCAATAGTAGCCTTAGTTGGGTCACTCCAAATCTTAGTTGGCGCAATCTCAATATAACGCACACCAAGCTCTTGCAGTTTCGCCGCAACGTCCGCCTCTTCTTCGTTAGTCCAGGCAATATTTGATATAGCTAATTTCATACCTTACCTACTTCTTGCAACAAACTTTTTAATGTCATCTAACTCTTGTTCTTTTGTATAGAGATATTCTCCCTCGCCTCCATAAACAGACGCGTATTTGCTATGCATATCCCAATATGCAGGCTTTATTCCCTCTGGCTTGTTGGTAAAATCTATGCCAAAAGCAACCTTCGCAACTTCTCGCGTACTGACTGGTGGCGTAGCAAGGTTAACTAATGGTAAATTATTCTCCAAAGCAATGTTAATATCTCGCCAGATGTTATCAAGATTATAATATTGATACATACCATCAGCGTGTATTTTTTCAACCATATTGTTATTCATAAGATCATAAATAACGTTCTTTTTCAAACCATCACCAAATAATCCTGGCAAACGAACAATAGTCGTATCAAAATTATCGCGACAAAATTGCTCAAGATAATACCTATTAACTCCATATGGCAATAGACCCTCTGTTTCAATAGGCGTATCTTCATTGGCACCATTTGGATTTTTATAAACTCCAACTGTTGAAATTAGCACAAGTTTCTTAATTTTCGCCTTTTCAATGTGCGATATAAAATCTTCAATTTCTGCACGATCAACTTCTGGCTCTTGATTAATTCGCCACATCTCAGCACGATTCGCAGCGCTAACCACTAGATCATACTCTTTACCTTCAATATCAGATATGTTCTTACTATTATAATAATCGTCAAACTCGTGTTGGTTCTTAATATTTCCACCAACAAATCCAGTGTATCCAATCAGTGCAGTTTTCATTAATATAATTCCTCCTATATTTATTATAGTAGATTTTATATAAAAGACATAACACTAGTTAGTATAGACATATCCCTGATATCAATTTAGAATAGTTTAAGTAATATGAATATACGTAAGACTCTAAGTAATATAAATCTTAAACGAGCGCTACTTTTTACTACAGTATTTGTAAGCTTCGTTTACATACTAGTTTTTGTAATTTTCGCAACACTTGCGGCATTGGGAAACGGCTTAGCTATGGATTCGTATGCAGCCAATGGAACTTTCCAATTATACAACCCGCTCCGTCGCCTATTGGACGGTGAAGTTCTGGCACGAGATTTCCCATTCTTTCACGGAGTCGGAGTTCCACTTCTTCATTTTCCATTATTTTATATTATGGGACACAATTTATTCGCCGTGGAAGTTGCAAAATTGTTAGTATCGCCAATATTATTCCTCGTTTCGTCCTTTTTTCTATTTTGGGCTTATTTTAGAAATGTTAAAAAATCCATCTTCGCAACTAGCATATTCACAATAATCTCTATTGACGCTATTGACGCTATTTGGGCGGGCAATTCTCTTCTCGGTCTCAGGACAACATTCCCGTTTATCGCTGCAGCTTTCATGTTATGGCGTCCAAATTGGCAGATGACTATTGGCAAAAATAGAATTAACCTCTATTATCCTATTTTATACACAATTATGGGGCTTTCTGTCGCGTGCGGCACCGAACAAGGACTAGCCTTTATTCTTGCTTACGTTATCATTAAAGCCATTCGATACATTCGCTCAAAAGAAACTACAAAGAAAAAGATAATGATGTTTTTCGGAGAGTTGTTTGGTGTGACAATTGCAACTTACGCCATATTATCAATTATGACACTCGGTCATGCACACGACGCGCTTCGTTACGCATTGATTGAAGTTCCTAAAGACCAAGGGTGGTATTTTGGGGCTCCTCCAAATAGTTTCCTGCAATTAAATACCCTTGACCAGCTCGTCACAAAAAGAATGCTACTTTATATGTTACCTGTTATGATAGGTGGAGCTGCCGCATATATAATAAGCATAAAGAAAAAGATATTATCCAAAAAAGAATTTTCCGCCTTTTCTATATTATTACTGTATGGAATTATAGTGTTCGCCGTCTCCATAACTGGCTACTGGGCGCCTGGCGCACAACTTATACCGTTAGAAAGAGCTGCGGGATCTATTCTTGTAATGGTCTTAATTTACGCGGCGGATAAAATAATCCGAACAAAGAAGCCGAACGTTAATGCTATAAATAAGAAATTTTCGTTTATAGTGTTCGGATTACTACTCGGCTGTATAGTTACTATTGGATACAACGCAGCAATATTCCTGCAAAAAATCAGCTGGATGCCAGTAAAACACATTGTCACCGAATCAAGGAAGGCTAGACATTCTACTGACGACTCTGAATACGTTAGTGTTACGTGGAAAAAGCGATTAGAGGCTTTTGCGCCGTACATTAAAAATGGTGCTAGTATCTGGTCTACTTATACCAGCGTTTATGACTCTATTCACAAGCAGAAAAACGGATCTTCGGGAGGTGAAGACTATATTATACATGCATTAGGTCCTGATAGAAGAGATAAATACACTAAAGATTTTATAGAGCAGAAACCCGATTACGTCATAACCTTAAATCCGTCATATTTCGTTTACGAAGAATGGCTATGGTCGCGTCATTGGCAATTTTACAAAGAACTTTTGAATAATTATACCGTAATTGCGACAAATGATTCTCACGTATTATGGAAACGCCAATCTGATAACGCAAACCAGAAAACCACAATACACCCAGAACGTCGCGTACAAAAATCTTCAAACGGAGATTACGTCATTAATGCCGGCACTGGCAATAATATTAGAGTGTTTGAGATATCTGTGCGTTACAAGGCAAAAAGTATCTTACCTATGACCTCTAAGTTGCCGAGATACCTACTGGAAATATCTGGATCGTCGCTACAGGAATATCCAATATCACTGCCACCGTATAGCACCAGTTGGAGTTTTCCAATAGCACTAGGACCAAACGACTCATCTGTACGAATCTCACCTAAAGCTTACAGTTTGATACCAGGAGTTTCGTTCGAAATACAAGACATATCTTACCGCGAGATGCCTGTTAAAGAAGATAACTTATATATCTATAAGAGTAACTTCTGCTTACATAACGCCGATAAATGCGCAGAAACTAATAAACACTAACTTCAATAAATAATTATCGCAAGCAGACTATTTTTTAGGCTTGCGATATTTTCCAGCCACCGCACGAAGTAGTACGTTCATAACGTGCATGTTTCCCTTGATTGGGCTAATCTTCGTTGGCGTTTTGCCCTTCTTCGGATATGTTCGCACAACTGGCGTTTCAGCTGTTTTGTACTGCTTACGACGACTACTTTCAATAGCGAGATAATAATGAAGTTCGTACGTTTGAAATATATCACGGAATACAGCAATATCTGGATCTTTGAGCAATTTTGCACTATAAGCACGGAATCCATTTGTCGTATCGGTATGTCTTTTTCCAGCCGCAAGACTTATCAACGGCGCGTGAATAAGATGAAGACCAACTTCCCTCGAGAGCGGTGTATTTACAGCCTTACCGCCTGGTATAAATCGTGATCCTTGGACGTGATCATATCCTTGGTCAAGCAATTTAATGAAGTTAGGAATTCTTTCTATACTATCCTTGCCATTTCCGTCAACGACCACAACGCCCTCATAACCTTCAGAGAGAGCCCAGGCAAACGCCATTCTCATCTGTGCGCTCAGTTTACCCTTACCTTTTTTCGTCAATAAAGCTCGCACGTCTTGAGACTTTAGAAAATCAATCCCAAGCGACCCGTCAGTACTTCCGCCGTCAGCCACCACGATATCGATTTGGTCAGCTAGCGGTTTCATCTTCTGTAGCTGTTTTTGAATGCGCTCTCCTTCATTGATAACAAAAACACACACGCAATATTTATGCTTCTTCTTGTTTATCTCATCAATTTCAAACTCTGGAAATTCCCATTCTGGATGTAATTGATTTATTTTCTCAGAAGTTATTTTGCTCATATTATTACTCCGAAAGATTTTTTCTTTCTGTATCGGCAATAGATACCGTACTGCTTAATTCATCCATCACTATATATGAAGCATCGTCTCGCGCCTCTTTAAGTATTTTTCCAACATATTCCGCTAATACAACCAAAAACATAAATAGCAAGAAAAACATTACAGAAAGCTGCAAGGACATAGTTGTCCATCCCGCAGCCACGTCACGCTTAAATACTGATACGCAAACAACGTATAATGCGTAAATTAGATTAATAACACTAGCACCGACGCCAACCCACGACATAGCCCTTAGCGGTTGGGTGGAGTGGCTAGCTGCTATATCTATAGCTTCCAACACTCCCGTGCGCAGTTTACGTGTCTTTACTGGGTCTACTTTCACTTCATAGCGATATTCCGCACACTTATATCCAATTTGACGAATTAAATGACGAATATGTCCATCGTGCCTATTTGTAGTAGAAACAGCTTTTACTGCACGCCTACTGAGTGCGATAAAATATGTCGCGGCAGCAGGAATATCAACACCGAGATATCGACGGTTGTACCAATAAAACGTTCGCCTGCCTAAATCATCTTTCTTTGTATGGTTAGTTGCTATTCCATTAACGATGTCATATTTCTTGTTTTCTTCGACGATAGAAGGTATGGCGTCTATCGGGTCAATTGCTGGGTTAGTCAGTACTACATAATCTCCGATTGCCCCCTGAATCCCAGCCATAAGAGCGATATCATAACTATATTCCCTAGATAGACGGATTAAGCGTATGCACGGCAACACCTTCAATATATCTATTACTTCTTTTACAACTTCTGGCTTCAATTCATTATCTATCACGATGATTTCGTAATTTTCATAACTATCACCAAGTAATTTCGATAAATCCGTTAAATATTCGCCCAAGCCAGTATAGTTACGATCAACTCCAACCACAATAGATACAAAAATATCTTGTTTCTTTACGGTTTTATTAGTTTGCTTTTTCTTGACCATATATCCTCCTCAATTCCTCAAAAGCATCATAAATATTATCTAATTTTCCGCCCATAATACAAATATATCCATCGTTACCAAAGTCATTTCTGAATAATATCGGGCGACTATCATCGTCTTCGCTTTTCACCAAAACTGTCTTCACTTCAACGATAGATTCACGATATTTCATATTTTTCAAGGCTGGAATAAACCTCACAACATCATTATACATCTGCCTATAGTTTGATTTAAAGGGACGATTTTTCAAATATTCATGAGTTTTGATACGCTCGGCGCTAGTATTTTCATCATCAATCCACGATTCATGTGGCGTGTAACGAACGTGCGAAAGAGTATATAAATTCTTCGAAGGAAATGGCATAATCGAGAAAAACGGACCATCCATCACTGTTATGCTAAAATCCTTAAGCTGTTGAGGTAGCTCAACAAGACACATCTCGGTAATTTCATGTTTAAGTCCAACTAGCGGTAATCCAGATGCGCGATGCAGCGTATTAATATTTGAGTAAGTACAGTTCAAAACAAAATCCGCTTCATAACCACCACAATCAGTAACAACATTTATTTTACCCGCGCCGCCAGTGGGCAATTCAATTTTACTGACAGATTCTCCAGTATGAATACTAATGCCCTTATATTTATTAATGCGCTCCACCAAAAGCTCTCTTAGCTTGCGTGAATTGAACGCATATTCTTTAACCTTAAAAACCTCTTCGATTAACGACGGATTAAACATTTTTTCTATATCATGCGGAGCACGCTCAATTTCAGAACCAATCTTCTCACAAAAATGTTCGAATTGCTTAGCGTTTACCTTTGAAAGATGCTTAGCAATTCCATAATATTTTTCAAAATTAGATACTACAGCTGGACCGTATTCATCAACAAAAACTGGGAAATTAACCGCTGAACGAAACCCAGTCAAAACGCTACGAGGATAATGATATCCGTTATGGATGCGCGCCTGATTCACATAAGAGGCTCTATCCATCAACGCAGTTTCTTTCTCGATAATAATTATATTGTCTACACCAAGCTCTTCGTGCAGATATAGTGCTATCCTTAGCCCATAAAATCCACCACCAATAATAACTGTACTATTCATATTTCACCGTCCTTTTTACTACATAATCAGCCCACAACCCAATCAATACATATACAAACAACAGTAGAGGTATGTAGAATATAATGCCGTTTATGTGAGCGTGCGGCAATGCGTGCCCTGGCATAAGAGCAAGCCAACAAAAAGCTCCAATAGCAGAGAAATTCATAGACCAAAGGAAAGGTCGGCTGTATTTCTTACCAATAATCTTTCTGGAGCTAAGAATAATCAAATACCCAAGGATAGTCCAGAATAGAATAGACTGTATAAACTCGCCAAACATACCATTAATATGTACAGGCAAAGTAATTGCTGGAAGTAGCAAATAATTAACGACATTTACAATAATATACTTATACGTTTTTCCGCTATTATTAGCCATATTGTCCAGATTAACTATTTGATTTATGAAGTTATAAGTTTCAGGTCGTAAGATTTTAAAGTTACCGACGGCGTATGCCCTCATAGAACGTATACCAGAAATTCCCCTATCTGACGCTCTGGCGTTTATAGCGTTTGCGGCTTTATCGGACGATCCGTAATAATCAGTAAGCGACATAAAGTTTACCCAATAAGCACCGAAAAACGCAACAACCGTAGCAGCAAACACGGACACTGCTTGCTTCCAAAGATTAATAATTTTCACGTTTTTATGAACTAATTCAAAGAATATTATAGGAACTAATACGGATATAGCGATTGTCGATACGTATTCATATCCATTTAGTAGCTTGAGGAACATAGCTACAGATTCAATAATGTAAAATAGCCAAAGTTTTTTTGATTTCTTAAAATATTGATAGCCAACAAAAGATATTACAAACGGAGCTATCAATAGCGGTTCTATCCAATATATATTGCGAGCATACCCAGCAATCCAAGGACTAAATGCCAGCATTACAACAAAGACAGAAGCGGTGATTCCGCCAAACAGCGCTCTTATTTTTTGAACAACTAAGGCTAATAAAAATGCAGTAAGTACAGCCAGGAATATAGATACTCTTTTAATGTAAGCTGGGATTTTGGAAGCATCATTCGGAGATAGTCCAGTTATAACCCTCGCCTGTAAACCGTATTGAGATACATAAGGTTTTACCTGAGACGGATTACAATCTTGGCTCATCATTATCTTATTGTAATCTTTACTGTCAGCTGCTATTAACGGACCTTTATAATCATATTTATTTTTGCAATAAGCAGTTTTCTCTACTATGGCAGACGAATCTTTCTGAAAACCGTCAAACCAGCCGTTCCATAGTCCTGTTCCAAAAAAATTACCAATAAATGATATTGATAATATAAACCAGACTACAAAAAAGAAAACTACCCCAGGTTTATTCTTACTCCACTCTTTCATTACAAGTATCATAATAGCACAAAATAGACTAAAGAAGCTACCTAGTCTATAATCTGAATTATGAATAAGAAAGATTATGTATTGTCTATTATTATAACTGCCCACCGCGAGGGTCTTGTTGCGCATAAGACTATGAAATCAGTCGAGCGTGCTGTAAAAAAAATTGAGGAAGCGTCTATACCTTATGAAGTGATAGTTTCCATAGACAGAGGCGATGATCAGACTATTGATTATTTCAATAACTATACCGGTCTGCCTATACACATATATCAATGGGATCATGGAGATCTTTCAAGTTCTAGAAATAGTGCCATAAAAAAAGCGCACGGTCAATTTGTTTCTTTTATCGACGCTGATGATCTGATGAGTGAAAATTGGCTACACGACAGCGTTCAATTGCTATTAAAAAAACCTTACGGCAAATATGTCGCCCACAGTGCTTATACCATAGAATTCGAGGGCGCAGACTCTATTGTCCAAAAAACTGGCTGCACCACTAAGGACCAAGATATCTTATTGAGCGTTCTATCTGGACGCTGGAATTCCGTTATTATTGCGCCGATTACGCTTCTTAAAAAATTACCGTATGCACCAAATAGCCCAGGATATGGATATGAGGACTGGTACTTAAGTTGTTGCTTGATTGAAAATGGCGTAAAAAACATTCTCATTCCACAAACAGCAATATTTGTACGTCGTAAGTCATCAGGATCGGAGTGGGCACGCCAAAAAGCTAGTCGATCATTACTGCACGCACATCCAATATTTAAGCCGTCCAATTTTCGCTCTATAGATATCAACAAAATTCACGTTCCTCAATCAGAGCAACACCGTCAAACAAAAAATACAATCAAAGAATTAATCATACGATCGCGCATACCGTTAGGATTGATCCGCCGACCCCTGGCTATAATACGCCGTGGACGCAATGCACTACTAAAACGACCAGCGCATTCACAAACTACTGAATCTATACCAAAATGGCTGAAAACAGAATGGAAAGCTCTTCACTCAATAGAAAAAGAAATTTTTCCGCCATCACCACTACCAAGCACATACCACACAATCACCGACGACCATTATCGAGTTGGTCTTGCGTATTGGGAAATATGTAAGGAATTACGAAGTGACAGCTATGATTACGCTCTATTTGTGCCCTGGCTTAAGAGAGGCGGCGCAGATTTATTTGCCGTCAATTACGCAAACACCGCGGCTTCAATAGGAAAGAAAGTGCTCGTTATCTCCACTAATGAAGTTCCTGCTGACTATTCAGAATGGAGGTCGCAGCTAGATAAGAAAATAGATTTCTTACAATTTGGGACAATAACTCGGTTCTTTAGTGTTGACCAAAAATACAGACTACTTGAACAATTGATCGAAAACACCAATGTTAAAACTTTACACATTCTTAATTCCGAGCTAGCTTATGATTTTGTGCGTGATCACGAAACATACATAAAAGCTACCAACAAGCGAGTGATAGCTACTGCATATAGTCAGAGTACTGATGAAACAGGACGAATTTTTGGATTTTCGCACAGTCATATACCACAGGTATATCAACTTCTTGATTTAATTACGACAGACAACGAGGCAGTAAAATCTATGTGGGTCAATGAATATGCCTACGATCCTCAAAAAATAGTCGTACATCATCAACCACTGACAAAAAATCATTATCCCGTAGTAGATAAATTACCGAATAGCCGTAGAATATTATGGGCTTCTCGATTGGCGCCAGAAAAATTGCCTAAATTAGTATCGGAAATTGCAGATCTTCTTCCTGAAGACGTTCATATAGATATGTACGGAGATCCTTCATCAGAGTTCCCTGCAAATAGCCTACCGCCACATCCACGTGTCCATTATATCGGTGGATTTAACGGAGTAGCATCTCTGCCAGCTGAAAAATATGACGCTTTTCTATATACCTCACTTTTTGACGGTATGCCAAATACGCCAGTCGAGATAGCTTTGCGCGGACTACCAATAGTTGCAGCTAGAGTTGGCGGACTTCCTGACTTTATAGGTGAAAACGGCTTCATAGTTGACGATATCACTAATCCAAAAGCATATGCGAAATGTATTAAGCAGACTCTAGATGATATAGAATCGTCGTTCCATAAAGCCAAAAACTTGCGGGAGAAAGCATCCCGCGAGTTCTCGGAAGATTCGTTTATAGGCGAAGTTAAGAGTATGTTCTCAAATAATTAAGGAAGAACCCTCATCTCAGTCTTCACCACCTCTTGTCCAGTTTCGAGGGGTGGTGTTTTGTAGTCTTGCCACCTTCGACCGTCAAATGTAGAGAAATATGCGTTATATGTACCTACTGGGAATGGACGAGTTGCTTTGAATTCTAACTCTTGATTTGACTGAATTGTTGATGGAGAAAGACATCCTAGATCGTAGTTTTGCCCGCTTTGGTTACGTAGAATTAGACAAGTGTACTCACTGGTTGTTATTGGTTGGTTAGAGGAGTTTTTTAGTTTGAATGTAGTTGTGACTGAATCGCCAGAGCGAGGGTTGGCGCTAGAGAATGTTATACCTTGAGTGAGTGTTAAACTAGGAAGAACTGTGAAGGTGGTGCGATTGCCAGCACTGGCGTCCGTAGCTACAGGATACTGAGCTTCTGTCCACGTCCTACCACCGTCAAGAGTCCCGCTAATTCTTGCTCGATATAGCCCTTCTTCACGCGGTAAAAACTCTTTATTGTAATTGTATACAGCGCCTGGAGATAATTGATTAACTGTATCAAAGACAACGTCAGCATTCTTTCCGCTTGGACTTGTTATAGCTAAGCCAAAGTAACCAAGATCAACAGGTTTAGCACTATTATTTTTTACCTGAAAACCTACGTTAACTGATTGATTTTTATGAATACGTGAAATCTGCGTCGTGACGGCAGACACTACCGTTGGAGGCGATTGAACAAATGTTGTTACTTCACGAACATTCCCCGCTGAAGATTCTGGATAATTGTCACTCCACCCGCTACCATCACGATAATTACTGATCCAAAACTTATAATCACCTTCCTTATCCAATCTAGTTGACGCTCGATAAGTGTATGATTGCCACGGTTCGAGAATAACACGCTGACTACCAAAATCGTAATTATTCGAATTTCCATCCCGACCTGCAATTACCATCACACCTAAGTCACGACGTTGATTAGTGGAATTACGAATAGTAAAAGATGCCGTTATTTCCATATTCGTAAACAATTTTGATCCGGTTTTTTCCGTCTTTATAGATAATGGCGAATCAATTTTGACAGAGTTCAACGGAGAACCGAACCACTCATTGAAGAACCTCCAGAAGTTTCGATTGCCATAAGCTCCACAATGTGCAGTTCCCGCACCAGCATCCAAAGCCCCTTGATTCGGCTGATATGGCGTGTAGTTATATAGACTCGCGGTCGCTTGGTTCTCAATATATACCCAACTTCCGCCACAAGCTGCATCTGGATTGTATTGGATGTAGTTGGTTCGTCCTGCCTTGTAACGATATTCATTTGGTCTATTCGCATAAAGTCGTAGTTGGCGCGCAGCCATACGCAACTGGTTGTATAGTCCAGCATATTCGCTTGAACAATTTGCAGTATTTCCTGGACCGTTGTCCGGACAAGCAAACCCCATGGCATATTTATATTGGCTCTTTAAAGGCCACGAGTCAGTAAATAAAGACCCCTGTTCCTTCTTCAATATCACTAACATAACCTGTGGGTTAATGCCAAATTCTTTTGACACATTCCAAATAATTTGTGCAGTAGATAATCCACCGCTAAACCAGCCGCCGCCTTTTTCAAACGAGGTTTCTTTAGTGTTTGGATTCTCGTGATAATTACGCAGACAAACATACGGCGGACCATGCCAGCCACGGTTAACAGCATATTGTGCTCGCGTACCGCCACCATATTCAGACCGTCCAGTTCCCCATGTATCACAGGCAGGAGTGTGGTCGTTTATAAAATTCTGGATGTCTTGAACGCTAGCAAACGTATTTGTATCATAAAAAACATTATCATCAATAATCCTACCGGCATTCCAAGGAGATAGCGCTCCAGTCCTTGGCCAAAAAATAAACCCTAAGACAATAACACTCACCACAGCTAACGTGCAGCTGACATATTTTAATCTCGTCCACTTCGTACGCCTTATTTCAATCACCGCAAGCTCTCCTTACGGAACGACGGATTATTCGAAGACTCTCCTGTATACAATTTTGATGAATAACTCACCTTTACTGATATATCCACCCCTGATGGCAATTCCGACAATAGCACCTCAATCATATGACAACTCGTCGAACTTGGACCGGCAAATGAACTAGATTTACGAGAAATACTTCCACCAGCCCAATACAGCGTAAACTCACAGCTACCACCGTTCTCAACAATGGAGTTAACTCCTCCATCAATCTGTAAATATTGCTTATCTGCACTCAATCCATATCCGCTCACAATTGGAACTACTGATTTTTTTGACCCTGACGGCTGCTGATCTTCAGTATTAATTGGTTTATCAGGACTATATCCATCACGTTTTTCGGGCTTCGTACTATTGTCGTCAACTTTCTTAGAGTCTTCTTTTTTATCTGTAGACTCTTTTACTACGGGATTATTAGCGTCAGTATTATTGTGTTGCGGCCTGTAAATATACGCAACTGTAGCACACGCCACTAAAGCTAAAGCCAGCGTAGAGGCAAGTATAATTCTAGTTTTTTTCTTCATTTTTTGTTTGATTTTCACGATCTAATCTCTCGTTTTATTTTATTGCTTATAATAATAACATTTCGGTAATAAGATTTCAACGCCGCTATAAAAAATGTTATAATGTCACATATGGTAAAAAAGACTTCTGAAGATAAAACACCGCTAGTATCAATTATTACTGCGACTTATAACGATGAATTGTATATAGAAAATTCTATTCGCTCTGTTCTATCTCAGGACTTTACTGATTTTGAATATATTATCATAAACGACGGCTCCGTTGATAATACAAAAAAAATCGTTCAGCGCTTTCAAAAAGAAGATAATCGCATCCGCCTCATTAACCAGCAGAATAAGGGTCTCGTTGCTTCGCTTAATCGTGGAATAAATGAGGCCAGAGGAAAATATATCGCTCGAATAGACGGAGATGACGAATGGTTGCCTCATAAACTAAAAACTCAGATTGATATGTTGGAAAATGATGACGAGTTAGTTCTCGTTGGCGGTGGCGCAGAAATCATTAACCAAGACAGCGTACCTACTGGTTTTATTATTAACGTTACTCGCGATAAAGATATTCGGCTTGGTCTTTGTATTTTTAACCAATTCTGTCATTCGTCAGTAGTTTATCGTAAACAGACAGCAATTGAGGCGGGACTATATCCTAATACATGTCCAGCAGAAGACTATGATCTGTTTAGTAGTTTTGCTAAATATGGCAAACTAGCTAACGTCGCTTATCCTATTTTTAGATATAGAATTAGCGATGGCAGCATATCAGCTCAAAGACGCGACGAACAAAATCTCCTCGCTAAAAAATTATCGTATCGCAGCTGGGATATTATTTCCCCAGAGGTTACATCTAGATCAGAAATCAAACAGTCTTTTAATTATTACATGAAAAGTTCGGTTACTGACGACTTTGGAATAAGCCTTAAGCATGCGTACATATTTATACTAATGCGTGTCGGATATCGTATGATTAAAAAAGGCAATACCCTACAAGGACTACATCAATTGTGGAATATAGCATCGACTGGGCGAACTGCCGCCAGAATAGTTGTTAAATGGGGTCTTGATATTATTAAAATCAAGCTTCATCCATCAAAATAAATTTTCTCTATATTATTTCTTACTAGTATGCCACTTGCGCGGAATCATAGTTAAGCCGCCAAATGAATGCTCGACTGCAGAAAAATCATTCGTAATAATAAATTCTTCAGCATGATACATCACGTCATACTTCACGGTGCCGTTGTGATTGAGCAGATTAATATCAACATAATACGACCCTGGACCTAAATTTGCCTCAATATCAAGAGTTAATTTATTATCGCTAGGTAGTTCAGGAAATCCCTCTCTATTGGTGATAAAATTCGATACCAAATTGCTGTCTTTACGATACAAGTCTACCATAATAGCCTTAGTCTTATCATTATCCCATGACAAGTCAAGAGAAATTGTTTCTCCCACTTTAAAGCTGCGACGCTTCTTACCTGTTTTATCGTGTATGGCGGTTTTAATATTTTTACCTGTATATTGATGCCTTTGGTCTACAGCTTTATCTATTACAGCTTGATTGAGCCTACTATATTCATCCGCAACCTGCACTGGACTACCTTCTTTAATAATCTTGCCCTCGTGGATCAATACGGCTCGATTGCAAAACTTTTTAACAGTATCCATATCATGCGTAACCAATATAACCGTTTGCTTACTGGACTTGTATTGTTCAAAAACGTCTATACACTTACGCTGAAAAGCTTCATCACCAACAGCCAGCACCTCGTCAAAAATCATAATATCATTGCGTGCTTTTATTGCTACTGAAAACGCCAAACGAACCTGCATACCCGATGAATAGTTCTTTAATTTCTGATCCATAAATGGCTCAAGCTCTGCGAACGAAACGATATCATCATATATCAGTTCCATTTCCTTACGCGTGAATCCAAGTAGAGCACCATTCAAAAAAACATTATCTCTACCAGACAGTTCTGGATTAAACCCAACCCCCAACTCTATGAAAGGCGTTAATTTACCGTTTATTTCAACACTTCCGCTCGTTGGCTGATAAACTCCAGCTAGCATCTTAAGCATGGTACTCTTACCTGAACCGTTTCGACCAACAACACCAAAAAAATCACCTTGATTTACGTTAAAGCTAACGCCATCCAATACTTTCTGAACTGTCTTTTTATTCTTCTTAACAATGTTAACAAAGGCGCTTTTAATGCTAGAATTCTTTGACTGTGGAAGAATAAATTCCTTATGTATATCTTTTACTACAATTGCAGGTTTTGTCATTTAAATGTCCTCCGCGAAAAATCGTTGTCTACGCTGAAAATACCAACTTCCTAAACCAAATACCACAATAACTATAGTGATTGGAATAAACCACAACAACGGATTATGAAAAGTCTGCCAAATAGTTTGAGATGCGGGATTATTAGGCATTAAAGCGTGTCTGGCATCTTGGATAATCTGCGTAATTGGATTTAAAAATGCAATCTTTTGTATGGCAGACGGCATAGAAGTAACCGCAAAAATAATACCGCTCGCATAAAGTCCTGCCTGCAATAAGATCTCCCATATATAAGCAATATCGCGAAATACCACATAAAGAGCAGAAAGTAGCAAGGACAATCCAACGGACAATATAAATAGCTCAGATATCGCTGGAATAAGTAGCAACCACGAAAAAGTAGGAAATAAACCACTAAGAAACGCAAAAAGTATCACCACTATCATCCCTAAGCCGAGGTTAATAAGTGCAGACACACTGCTTGCAATAACCAGAAGATGTCGCGGAATTGCCACCTTGCGAATCAATTGTCCATTATCAACAACGGAGCGCGTGCCTATCATAGTAGCCTCAGAGAAAAAGTTCCACAACACAATTCCCATTAGCAACCAAACCCCATAAGATTCGATCCCCTTACTGCCCTGAGGAAATGCATATGTAAACAACACATACAAAATACCAAACATAAACATAGGTTTTAAGAGAGACCAAACATATCCTAAAACTGAACTTTGGTATCTGACTTTAAAATCTGTACTAACTATTGCGCGTAAAATCGCCTCATTTTCTTTATTCACAAGAATACGCATCTCCTTACGATTATATCAAATTGCATAAAAAAGATATATACTCTATAGTATGAGTGCTTTACGAATCGTCTTAGTACGCAACGCCGCATCTTATGATTTCGGCGGGGGCGAGCGTTTTCCTATTTTCCTAGCAAAAGAACTACAAAAATTAGGACATTTTCCAATAATTCTAAGTCGCCATAAAAAGTTACGTGATTACGCTAAACACGAAAACATCCCACATTATCGATCTTGGTGGTGGTCTAAGCAAAATTGGAGCGGAAAAAACGCTCTGCTCGTGCCGTTTTATATATTGTGGCAATTATTACTGACTATATATTACGCCATTCAGTTTAGTAGATTTAAAGCGGACGTTGTGCACTTGCAAAGTAAAGATGATTTCATAGCTGGATCTATTGCGGGAAAACTTGTTGGTGCTAAAGTGATTTGGACTGACCATGCTGATCTCAAACATGTCTGGAAAAACCTCTGCGTAAAATATAAGAATCCAACAGGCAAACTGGTTGCATGGTCAGCCCGCTTTGCCGACGCTATAACCGCAGTCAGTAAAAGTGAGCAAACTCTTATTTCCAATAATTTACCTGCAAATTCGCCAATTCGCAATAAAATAATCGTTATTTATAATGGAGTTGAAGATCAAAAGCAAAAATACGAATCGCCTAAGAATACGGTATTTACTTTCTGTATATCTGGTCGCCTTGTCATAGATAAAGGTATTGGAGAAGCGATTACTGCTTTTAAAGAATTTAACGCTACGTATAAAAATTCACAATTAGTACTTATTGGTGACGGCCCTGATCGATTACAGTTTGAGCAACAAGCCAAAGGGCTACCCGTTACTTTTTATGGGTATAAGACAAATCCCCTACCTTATGTTGCATCTGCTGATATATATCTACATCCAACATATCATGAGGGATTTAGCGTTTCCTTAATCGAAGCTAGTATGTTAGGACTGCCTATTATAGCAACCAATGTCGGCGGAAATCCAGAAATTATTCACAATAATAAAACGGGGCTTCTCGTTCCTCCTAAAAACGCATCAGCATTACGGGATTCTATGAAAAAATTATATGAAAACGACGAGCTCAGGACTAGCCTATCTACGGCAGCTCGACAACAGTATCTGGATCTATTCGTATTTCACAACATAGTAAAGACGCAATTTATTCCTATATACGAAAATGGTATACTTTAATATATGAAGATTCGTATTGAAACTGCTGCATTAACTGCCCCAAATATATCTGGAGTAGGTCATTACACACGAATGCTCACTAACAGCCTGGCTATCTATTCTCCATCAAATACGGAAATATCAGCATTTTATTTTAATTTTCTTAGCAAGCATAAAGACCCCGAATTAAATAAAGCCGTCAAACACGAAAAGCATATTTTTATGCCGCAACGTTTGTTCACAAAACTTCAAAGTTACAATATTCCGCTGCCGTATGATCTATTTTCCCCTCGCGTAGACGTATCAATATTTCCAAATTTTGATCTATGGACAACAGTAAAATCCTCCATCTCCGCCGTAGTTATTCACGACCTTGGATATTTATATTTTCCTGAGACCATCGAGCAACGCAACTTGGCGCATCTTAGGAGATGCGTTCCTCGCTCTGCCAAAAAAGCCGATATCATCATTACAGTTTCAGAATCAATCAAATCGGAGATTATCGCCGAGTACAAAGTGCCCGCATCAAAAATTGTTGTAACACCTATACCAGCAGACCCAATCTATCGCCAGCCTAGCACAATAGACGTCGCGACCAAATACAACTTACCAACCAAACGATATATTTTTTCAATCGGCAATTTAGAACCGCGCAAAGACTTACCGACAATGATATCCGCTTTTCGATCACTACCAAAGGAAATTCGCGAGAAATATTCCCTAGTCTTAGCAGGCGGAAAAGGATGGAAAACGGAATTCACTGAACGTGCCATAAAGGAAGCTCAAGCTGCGGGAGAAAATGTTATACGCCCAGGATATATACCTCAAGAAGACGTTCCCGCATTCTATCAACAAGCTGACCTTTTTTGTATGAGTTCTATCTATGAAGGTTTTGGAATGCCTATCGTCGAAGCCTTAACGAGCGGAACTCCTGTTGTCGCTTCAGATATCCCAGTATTGCGTGAAGCTGGAGGCAATGCTATTTTGTACGCTCAACCCAAAAGTCCCGAAGATTTTGCTGAAAAGATTTTATCTATATTATCTAATCCGAACAGCCGTAAAGAAATGAGTGATCGTATGCAAGAACAGGTGCAAAAAATTTCATGGGAAAAGAATGTAGACGCCTTAATGAAATCATTTGAAGAAGCTTTGAAATAGTTATGAAAACCATCACCCTTCTCATCCCTGTCTACAACGAAGAATCCGTTTTACCGCAATTATTTAAGCGCTTGGACGAATTTACAAAAAACACACCCAATTATAAATTCGAATTTCTCTTCATAAACGACGGTAGCACCGATAAATCCTTTTCAATCATAGCCGAGCAATCGAAAAAAGATTCTCGAATTAGCTATATAAATCTATCACGAAACTTCGGCAAGGAAATTGCCATGATAGCTGGAATTGATCACGTAAAAAGTGACGCTCTGGTGATTATTGATGCAGATTTACAAGACCCGCCAGAGCTAATTCAGGAAATGATTTCGTATTGGGAAGATGGTTATGATGATGTCTATGCTCGCCGCAATAATCGACAAGACGAAACCTGGCTGAAGAAAAAAACCAGCCAATGGTATTACAGAATACTGCAAAAATCGACCAACATCCCCATTCAGGTCGACACTGGAGATTTTCGCTTACTAGATCACCGATGTATTGAGGCTTTACAAAAATTCCGCGAATCTCAACGTAATACAAAAGCAATTTTCAGCTGGATTGGATATAAGAAAAAAGAGATATTTTATGATCGCGATCCCAGATTAGCTGGTCAAACTAAGTGGAATTACCGGAAACTACTCAACTTGGCAATCGACGGAATTACTAGCTTTACTACTGCACCGCTACGCATGGCAACTATTTTCGGCTTCATTATTTCGCTTATTGCTTTTATTTGGATTATTTATCTTTTAGTTCGCCCTTTGTTCGGAGTTTCTACCGGAGCTGGCTATTCTTCCTTAATGGCAGTCATCCTATTTCTCGGAGGAGTTCAGCTATTATCCCTGGGTATAATTGGTGAATATGTAGGACGGATATTTATTGAAACAAAAAACAGACCATTATATTTAATGGAGGAGTATCATGCAGGAAATATTAAAAAAACACGCCGATAAATTAAGATTTCTTATCGTTGGCAGTACTAATACGGTACTAGATTTTGGCATACTTTTTAGTCTAACAATCTTCTTAAATGTTCCAAAAGAGTTTGCTAATTTTATATCAACATTCGTTGCCTTTTTGTTCTCATTTTTTGCAAATAAAAAATACACTTTCAAGTCAACATCTCAAAACTTAAAAAAACAATTTCTTTTATTCGCCGCAGTTACATTATTTGGTTTATGGGTAATTCAGACAATTATTATCGCCATTATTACACCGATATTTATAAACTTCGGATTAAATAAACCACTTGCTCTACTAATTAGCAAGCTAGCCGCCACAGTAGTCAGCCTCGTTTGGAATTACGTTCTGTACTCCAGAATAGTCTTTAAAGATACTAAGAACTCTTCTGACTAATAATCAGCCGTCTTTCGCGACCTTCACCTTCAGAATGCGTATCAATATCGCTATATTCACCAGCCAAGTGATGCACTGTCCAGCGATCAGCAGCATTCAAATCCACCACCTTCGATTCACCAGTTCGTCGAACTTCCTCAATCCAGCCGCGCGCCTTTTCGGCAATTTTTTCAGCATGCTGCTTTTTATAGTCCGCAATGTCCAAATTCACCCGAACAGTTGACGCTTCTTTATGATGAAGCGCTGTCGACAAAAGATTCTGAATACTGCGCAATGTTTCCGCATTTCTGCCGATTAAAATACTACTTCGCTCGCTATGCGGAATTGAAGCTACAACAATTCCATCTTCGATTTTTACCGAAACTTCCAGATTCAAGTCAAAGAAAGTTAGCAAATCCTCTAAATATTTTTTTACAAATTCAACCGTTTCAATTTGGTCCATAAATCCTCCTTAATCCTTAGCCTTGATCCGAGTTACCCTAGCCTCTGTAGCCTTTTTAACACGTTTGTCGATTTTTGTCGATGCTTTAGATTTTTGAGATGATTTTTTATCTGCAATTTCTTGCATTTCCTTAGAGTCTTGCTTGAAGATGATATAGTTCTGGAGATATCCCACGGCACTAGCTGTCGTTAAATAAAGCGCCAAAGCTGCCGGCAAATATACAATCACGAAGAACATCATTACTGGCATAAATTTCATCATTTTTCGTGTCATAATGGCATTTACTTCTGCCTGATCTGCTTCTTTTCCATCGCCAGCCTCAGCTAAAATGTCACGCAATTTACGATTGCTGTCGGATTGGGGCGACAATTGTTTTGAAGTTAAATATTGCAAATATGCCGCAACTGCCGCCAAAATAACCAAGCCAACAACAATTCCATTCTTTGATACCGCGTGTTGTGTCAAATCTATAATTCCCAGGAAATTCTGATTAAATTGATCTGGATTATTCACTAAATTATTAGCAACCGGCAGATTTTTCATAAAATCATAAACATATTTTCCTAAGTCGGCGCGGCTAGAAACGAAAATCTGCACCACTCGATACATCGCAATCAAAATTGGCAGCTGAATAATCATAACACCAATTGAACCAAAGGCGCTGACGTTGTGTTTTTTATAAAGCTCCACCATCGCTAAGTTACGCATTTGTGGATTTTTTGCGTACTGTTTTTTGATCTTCACTAGCTCTGGCTGCATTTTACGCATTGCCTTTGCTTGATGAAGCTGCTTCTTAATTAGCGGCCAAAGTAAAAGTCTTACAATAATAGTAAAGATAATGACGCTAACACCAAAATCCGGAATCAGACTATAAATAGCCATTAGCAAATTTAAAATCGGTCGAACAATAAACTCATCAAAAAAACTCATGTCTTAATTATAGCAAAAAAGCGTCTATTTATACAGTTGAGCTTGAGAGAAAAGATTCTTTATCGTCTGCTTCAAGTCTTTATGTGGCATAGATAAAACTTCCGCTGAAAATATAATAACAACCACGTCTTGATCATTTTTCATATTAGGCAGTTCCAGGCGAATAATTTCATAAACACGTCGACGTATACGATTCCGACGCACCGCTGATTTTAGGACTTTTTTACTAACAACAACCGCAAACCTGCTGTGACTTCGATACGGATTTTTTACGTATTTTATCGTGGCTATAGACGAACGAACCGCCTGTCCATTTTTATAGACAAACTTAAGACTGCCATGACCATGAAACCGATTACATTGTTGTAACATATTTTACAATTATATCAAAAAATCCCGCCTTCATCGACGGGATAATTTTTAGCTATTAAAATTAAATAGCAATTTTAGCGCGACCCTTTAGGCGGCGGCGCTTCAAAACCAGCCTACCAGCCTTGGTAGAAACTCGTGCCCTAAAACCATGCGTCTTTGCACGGTGTCGGGTGTGTGGTTGAAATGTTCGCTTTGGCATATCAACAAATAGTATATATTCTTTCAGTACTTTTTGCAAGTCGACAATGACTTTTCCACTATCGACGTATATTTTTCCACAGTTTTAACAGATGAGAATTTTAATTGTGGAAAACTCCACCCCTGTTTTGAATAGTAACATTTCTACTCCGTTTATACTTGTGGAAAACTCCCCATATTTGCTATAGTAAAGACAGCTAACAGAATTTGAGGGAGTAATTTTCGTGGATAGTCATGCGGTTTGGCAGGGTGTTTTAGGTGAGATTGAAGTAACTGTATCGTCTTCGTCGTTTACTGCGTGGTTCAAAAATACCAAATTGGAAATAATCTCCGACAAAGAAGTTCTTATAATTGCGCCGAATATTTTTGCTAGAACTCAACTTGAAAAGCGATTTCACCCGCAAATATTAGAAGCCTTGGCTCACAATGGCATTAATGCACCGTCTATTTCTTATAACGTCGAATCTAGCAATAAAAAACCGCGCGTTAATCGTGAAGTTGATAAAAGTGGACAACAAGAAGCAGCGAAGCCGCTGATTTTACCGTCGAGGAAATCTCATTCTAGTAATCTTAACCCCAGATATACCTTCGACAACTTCATCGTTGGCTCAAGTAACGATTTAGCCTATGCTGCATGCCAAGCGGTCGCCGCACATCCGGGAGAAAAATATAATCCGCTCTATCTTTACGGCGGTTCTGGACTTGGTAAAACTCACTTAATGCAAGCTGTTGGTAACGAGATAGTTAAAAAACAACCTTCGGCGCGCGTGCTTTACATCACTACGGAAACGTTTGTTAATGAGTTTCTGGATTCCATTCGTTTCAAGAAAAAAGGTTTTTCCGATAAATATCGCAATGTCGATGTATTGATTGTTGATGATATGCAGTTTATCGCTGGGAAAGAAAAAACTCAGGACGAATTTTTCCATACATTTAACGATCTTCATCAGAACAATAAGCAAATCATTATTAGCTCAGATAAACCGCCAAAAAGCATTCCTACCCTAACCGATCGTTTGCGCAGTCGATTTGAATGGGGTATGGCAATTGATATTCAGATGCCCGATTATGAAACTCGCTGCGCTATCGTTAAGGCAAAAGCTGAACTCAGTAACACTGAACTAGATTCCGATGTCGTAGAATATCTGGCGACCAACTTTAAGACGAATATTCGCGAATTGGAAGGCGCTTTGAATCGACTGCTTGCTTATGCGGAAATGCAAAATTTCACTCCTGATTTAGCGGCGGCTGAAGGAATTTTGGGAGATATCAAACGCAATAGACCACAACACATAACCGCCAAACAGATACTTGATAAGACGGCTCGTTATTATAATATTGACGTAAAAGATATGTGCTCATCCAGACGAGACAAATTTATCGCAATGCCAAGGCAAATTGCAATGTTTCTTCTGCGCAGTGAACTGAAAATGAGTTTTCCGAAAATTGCCCAAGAGCTTGGACGAAAAGACCACACAACCGCTATGCATTCAATTGAAAAAATCACCAAGGAAAGCCTTACAAATGTCAGTATTCGCGAGCAAATTAACGACATTAAGGATAAATTATATGTTCATTAATTGTGGAAAAGCTGTGCAGATGTTGTGTTTTTGCGGCGACTTACCAACACACAGATCTGTGGAAAGAAAACGACAAGTCGGCAGACAGTGGAATAATACACAAATATCCACTATAAAGTCCACAAATAGCACACAGAGTTTTCCACCTATTTTATCGCCACTTCACCCCTGTTTGAACACATTTTTTACCCAGTTTCCACAGCACCTATTACTATTAAGACTAATTAAAAATTAAGGAAAGTATAATGAAAGTATCAGTCACCCAAGAAAAACTTGCAAAAGCACTTAATCTAATCAAAGATATCGCATCAAGTCGCAATGAACTGCCGATATTGAATAATATTTTACTTCGCACTGATGGAGGAAGATTATTGATTGCTGGAACGAATTTGGAAATTGCTTCCACTCAATACATTGGCGCGAAAATTGAAGATCATGGATCCATTACAATCCCTGCTCGATTGGTATCAGAATTCATCACAAACCTACCAAGCGGTCCGGTGGAACTTGAAACTAAAAATGAGCATCTTCATATAACTTCAGGAAAATTCTCATCAGTTATCAATGGCGTAGTAGCTGACGAATATCCTGAGCTGCCTACAATTGACGAAAAAACCGCTATGCAATATGAAATTGACGTTGAGGATCTTAAAAAAGCCATAATCCAAACGAAGTTGGCTGTCAGCTCTGACGTCACGCGAGCAGTTCTTACGGGAGTTTATTGGCATAATTACGAAGGATCGCTATACTTGGCTGCTACTGATGGCTACAGGCTGGCAGAAAAGCGTCTGATAAAGTCAGACAATGAAGTGTCGGCTATTATTCCCGCTTCTACTCTGGCGGAAGTCAGTAAGAGCGTCGGTGATGAGAAGAAAATTACGGTTCTTTTTGACGATTCTCAAGTTTGTTTTAAGACGGGAGATATGGAAATTGTCAGTCGATTGATTGACGGGAAATTCCCCGATTATCGCCAATTAATTCCATCAACTGCTGAAACTGAGATTGTTATTAAGAAATCTGATTTTAGTCGAGTTACGAAAATTGCGGCGTTATTCGCGCGTGAATCTGGCGGTGGAATTACAATTACCGCATCAGAGGAAAATTCTCTACTTTCTATTCATTCGATTGCGTCTGAGCTTGGCGAGAATACCTCAGAGGCAACAGCCAAAATATCCGCAGATGGTCAAGTGACGCTTAATTCACGCTATCTAACGGAGGTTTTGAATATTATTGACGTGGATGAAATTGTATTCTCATTTGATGGTAAATTGTCGCCGTGTGTAATTCGAGAGCAAGTAAAAAATCCTGATTATACGCACATCATTATGCCGCTTAAGAGCTAAATATCTCTATAAGTATAGCACCAGTCGGGATTTGAGCCTCTACATTGAACTGCAACTCCTGTAGACTTCTCTTTCTCTGTTGGCCAGATGTGATTATTGACTTTGATGTCATAATCTTCTTGGTTTATCCCCTTTTCTTTTAGCTTGGCAAACGCCTCGTCAATTTGAGAGCGATTAAAATAGTCCGTTACTGTTATACATATTCCTATAGTCTTATCTCCTCCAGATCGATATCTGTCACATGGAAATATATAGAAATCTCTGCCGTGGATAGGTAAAGATTTGATAGCAGGATTTTTATTTTCCAATTGACGAGTAGCTTCTTTACCTTTTTTACCAGCTATGCCCTCCTTGATATCGGTGTACCTGTCTTTTGCATATTCTTTTTTAGCTTCATCTGTAATAGGTTCTAAGGCGAATATGATGTTTTTCTTCTCATTTTTGCTAATATTTATTTCTGTAGTATAACTTTCAAATCCGTTAGCTGAGAAGGTAAATTTATGGTTACCGTGCTTTACTTTAATATCTTTCCTGGATGAAATTCGCTGGTTTTTTACATCGCCATAAGACATCGTCAAGTTGTCGGGTATGGAATATACGTATATCGTGGCATCGAATTGCAGTAGATAAACTGCGTATATGATCAGTGAGATGGATAATCCTACGAATGAGACGATAGCTATTTTGACTTTGCGATCTAATTGTATAAAAATATTGAACATAATTATTTATTTAACCTCGCTACTACATTAGTTGAATATCCCAATTGAGTCTGTACGCGACCAATATTTGCGTATCTAGGAGGATGATCTCCAAGAGATGCCTCTACTGCGACATTACCGTCACCCTGATCTCCGATATATATCATTGTGTGCCCGTAAGATCCCGAACCGCTGTAGACTAATATATCGCCAGGCTGAAGATCACTAGGAGATTTAGTATTTATGATAGTATATTTTGATGAATTCATTACATAATCTCTTTGGATGCTGGTGCCTGCTGGCGGGTAGTCTGGGTCAGCTCCACTGGCACGCATAACAGTAGATACATACTTTCCACAGTCATTCATATCTCCACCGGCTTCAGGGTTGTATTTAGCACGAGCATCTATATATGCCTGTGAGGGTGTGCTGGGGTTGTCTTTATTTATCATTCCTTTTGCCGTTTCTACTATACTTCCGGCATGAACGCCGCCACTATTTGCGCAATTTGACACATTAGCTGAGCTATTTTCGCTACCACCTTCTCCTGAAGGTGCCGGATCTTTGTAGTTTGGGTGACCTGATTTTGTAAAGTCGCTGTTAAATAGTTCGTAGATATTTTTAAGATAGTTTTGAGTTTCCGTTGGAGCATCAGTTAAAGGACTAGAATCTGATGTGTGATTTTGAATATTGCCGCCACCCCAGTTATAAGCACCTGCTGCATATAGAATTGTCATAGGTTCCCGCTTCCATGGACTACCAATGTCGCCTAATGGAGTATTTTTATCAGTACTCAGAGACTTAACTAGGTGTGCGGCAGAAAAAACAGCATCATAAGGGTTCATAATATCAGCCTTACCATCCCCGTCTCCGTCTTCGGCGTGACCACTCCACGTTCCCGGCATAAATTGCATAGGACCACTAGCGCCAACCGGTGAAGATGCCCATTGAGAGTTTAGTGGTTTCCAAGTGTTTCCCTGTTCTGTTAAGTATAATGCTGCTAGAAAGTTAGGATTAACGCCGTGCTTTTCTGCTGCTGCGGAAAAAATTTTCCCCCAGTCCGATGGGATATTTTTAGATAATTCGGCTGACACAGATCCTGCTGCTTCGGTACAGGCAGAACTTTTTGAACTGTATAATCGTATATTTTGAGCAGGATAATCAGCCTCCGTTAGAGCTGAGGTGTTTTGCGATAGCAATAATATTGCGATCATAGAAAATATAATAGATTTTTTCATTTTAATTAAACCTTCCTTGCATACTCCCAGTGCCACGGCTCAGGCTTGCTGCCGCCAGGCTTTGCCCAAGGCGGATTAACGTAGCCGTATTTATGCGCGTTCGCCTCGAGCCATTTGTATACGGGAGAATCAAAACCTCCAACATTAATGTCCGCAGCAAGACCCCAACCGTGGTTTGATATGCATGGAGGGGCTGGAGCCGCTCTTGATCCTAGTTCTTTACTATATCTAATTTGTGTTGCGCAATCTCGATATGCCTCATTAATGGTTAAGTTAGATCCGTTATCAGCCTTATATGCTTTATTCATCTCTTCCATAGCCGACGCGGCCTGTTTATTCATTTTACTTTCAGGAGAAAATGATAGGGTTTGTAAATCTGATTCTGAAATTTCGCCATTGCTATGACCACCCCATCCTGTCTGCTGCGCCTCTTCTAATTCGGGCTCTCCGACAGCTTCACCGGTTGAAGATGAAGACTTTGAACTATTACTACTGCCACTAGGATCTTTAATGTAATATTTACTATCAGTATCGCCCGCACGCTCCGCTAATATACCAGCTACTACCTCCTCTAAAGCACAAGGATCGGAGGTTTTGTAAACAGGAACGACATACCCTGTGCTTCTATCTCTCTCTAAGCTCTTCTTTCGAGTTTCATCGTATGTCTTACAGGTTTCTGCGGTGTATTTATTTGGATCGGCGTTCAACACTTCAGGATCTGTATACCCATACCAAGGTATTCCCATAGATTTCATGACAGCTAATCTATTAGTGGCCGCTGAAGCTCGATTGTTCGGCATTAATGGCGACAATAATAAGGCTGGTGTTTTTGCCAAGAAATTAATGGCAGATTTTTTACCGATTGGCATTATGGCAAGCATTTGATTTGCTACTGAATTTCTCAAGTTAGGGTCAAATATCTTTGCTAGCATTGGCTGTTGCTCAAAATCTTCCTTATCTTCTTGCTCTGCTTTTGTTGCTATCATCGCCAATTCATTATCGCTCAATAATTTACCACCGATACCAGACCCAGACTCTGTTTTGCCGTTTTCTAGACTATCCGCCGTTGAGACCATCTGTGCGCCAACCAAACCTTCGTAATTATTGTTTCCTGGAGCATCAATACCAACGTTTGGAATATTAAATATGTAACTAATTGCCCATTGGACTAAGGTGCCCATTATGTCCTGTGAAAAGTCCATTACTTGCTTAATTCCAGGTAATTGAGTGACAAAGTTTACAATGGGTCCCGTTATTTGGGATGCTATATCACCAGCTACGTCAATTACAGCTCCTATAGAATTATTCCAAAAGTTAGCTACTGCGGCTAGTACTTGCCATGCTGGATTTTTGGTAAATGCTGTATAATCCTGGACAACTTTCTTTT
Organism: uncultured Candidatus Saccharibacteria bacterium; assembly: GCA_938041005.1. Lineage (GTDB taxonomy): Bacteria > Patescibacteriota > Saccharimonadia > Saccharimonadales > Saccharimonadaceae > Nanosynbacter. The sequence continues at coordinate 29,062 of CALHZJ010000011.1, forward strand.
CAGGACAAACAAGTTCGCCTGGATCTAACGTAACAACCTTCTCTTTGCCGTCAACAGTACATTTAGTTCGTATTCCGCCAGATGCAGATACACTGTTGCCAGATAGAATTGGGAGTATAGATGATGTGATTCCACCAGCCTGAATTTCACTGTACAGTGGTGATGATTCTGCTCCGTCAAATAAGCTTGTCGCAAGCTCTAAATATCGAATATCTTGTAAGTCTCCAGTTTTCATCATATCATTTACTACAACTGGACTAATGCCTTCATCGTAAGCGAAAGAGGCGTAGGTTTGGGCGACTTGAGCTCGTCCTATAACTTCAAGAGTACCCGAGTCTAGGGCACCTATGAAGCCAGCAGCCATATCAATCGTGCCTACGATAGCCGAAGCAGTTGTGAATTTTTTCATTAGCTCTTTGTTTATTATTTTTGCAATAAGACCGTCGCCATTAGCTAGATTATCGGTAAATTTACTAAAAGTATTTTTGTTGGATTTAGCGGCTTCGTAATCCAATTTTGCTTTAGGATCGTTGGGTTTTTCCTTAAGGGCATTCTCTTTTTTTTCTACATCTCCATCTAGTTTGGTTTTAAGCTTATCGAGCGTTTCTGCACAACCTAAGGCATCTCTACCATTAATGCACGATAAGACGGCGGCAAGTTTTGGTGATATTTTTGCGATGGCACGAGAAGCGAATTCAGACTTAATCTTCGCCTTAAAATCTTTCCATGCTCTAACGTGTTTTTCGGGTATAATATTAAACGATTTTACGCCATATTTATTATATAGAATACGTTTGGATATAAAGCGCATTAAATAATTACGACCGTGTACTCGTTTTATATCATTCTTAATTCTTTTCCTTATTTCCTTATGGCCAACCTCTTTTTCTATGCCTTTCATTACACTGTCAAGGTCTTTGTTAACGCTTTTGATAGTGAAATGAGAAGCCTTGCCTCCTAATCCCGAACGTCCATGGGAATTTATGACTACTTTTACGTTGACGCCTTCTTTTTCAAATTTAGCATCAAGCATTTTCTCAAACCAAGCGGAATATTTTGTTGAAGTGAGTGAACATATTATACCACCGCCTTTACAAAAAACTAAGTGTTCATCTCCAGGGTAGGCTTCTTTCATAACTCTCATAGCCAACCAGCGTGTGGTTATATATTGCAAACGTTCTTCTACTGAATAATGAGCAACACTTCCTATCTGTTGGTCTATATTGTCTAGTAGAGAATTTAATTTTAATGGCAGAAGAGCTGAAAAAGTGGCTGCTAAGGAAAGTAGAATGCCAACTATAGCTATTATGCCTCTACTTTTTTTCGCAAGCTTTAGAGTAGATTTTAAATTGTTTCGTTTTTTGTCATTGGACGGTTCATAAAAGCTGTTGTCAGGAATAGAAGATTCCTGGTCGTTAACGGCAGCGCTGGCGGAATCGTTTTGATTAGGATTCAAATCCGAATCTTTATTATCAAACTGAGATTCAAGGTCGTTTATGGCATCTTTTTCGCGATCACTTAACTCTGACCCACTGTCAGAACCAGCCGAGATTTGATCAAACTTAGCCTGCTCAGCAGGATTTAATCTGCTGTCAGTTTCGGAATCCGTCGTGTAATCAACTCGTGCCATATTTTCTCGCTATTTTTCTACACCGCTCCGTAGCCGCCGATTGGTGAATCTGACGGTTTTATTTGTTGTGATACAGGATTTGTATTGATCAAATTATACTCGGTATCGCTAGCCTGAATCTGGATGTGAACGTGATTTTGTCCAGCAAAGAATAATCCTTGCCCAACTGGGAAATTGGCTAGTCGTTTCTGCTCTTCATCTGTCAATTTAAACACTTGCGCCAAAACGTCAACGGCGCTGGCGGACTGTTTCAAAAGTAGCTGCATTGAGGAGTTGGAAACGATCGCACGACCCATTTTACTTCCGACGAAGTCTTCTACATCCTGTGTGATAGTCGTTAAGCCTAATTGATATTTGCGGGCGCGCTTGGCTAATGAGAATAAGAAGTTGGCAGAATCGTCATATTTCATCAATTGCCAAGCCTCGTCAACAATCAGCATACGTTTCCTCTGGTCGGTACGCGTAATATTCCAGATGTGATTCAGAACAATATACATCGCCGTTGGTCGCAGTTCATCTTCCAAGTCGCGAATGTTAAAGACAACCATATTATTATTAATATCAATATTACTCTGTTGCGAGAATATTCCCGCAAACGTTCCAGAGGTAAACTTGCGGAGTCGCTGAGCCAGACTTGGGCCAGTTCCGCCCATATGAAGCAAAGTGTCGTATAAGTCGGAAATCGTCGGTGGCGTAGAATTGTGTGTTAGTGGATCCGAAGTAATACCAACGCGTGCGTAAGTGTCGATTAATGCTTGATCAATGTCGGCTTCTTCTGCTGGTGATAGTCCTGCTACGACTTGTCCGCCAGCCCCTACTCCTGCACCGCCCAGCATTTGCCTGAGTAGTCCGTGTAACGTAACTAAGTTAGCACGCAGTGCGTCATCTGCCTCATCAGTATCAATAACACGCGGCAAATCAAACGGATTGATTCTCGTGTCGCTACTTAAGCTCAATCGAATATAGCTGCCGCCAACTGCGTCGCATAGTTTTTGGTACTCATTTTCTGGGTCAATAATCACAATATCAGCCCCGACCATCATACTTCTTAAAGCTTCCAACTTAACGGTAAATGATTTACCAGCACCAGACTTAGCAAACACGACCATATTGGCGTTTTCCAGAGAGAATCTGTCAAAAATCACCAAGCCATTATTATGCATATTAATTCCGTAAAGCACGCCCTTATTGTCCGTTAAATCGGCTGAAGTGAATGGGAAGCTGGTTGAAATTGCGCCAGTATTCATGTTGCGGCGAATCTGTAGTTCATCGGTCAATTGTGGAATAGAGCTATTCAATCCCTGTTCCTGCTGGCTGGAAGCCACTTTTGAGAACACCAATTGCTGACCAAAAATAGTTTCAATTTTATGCTGGATAAAATTCAATTCATCCAAGCTGTCGGCGTAAAGCGTAATATATAAGCCATAGCGGAAGAATTTTTCCTCGCCAATCTGCAATTGGTCGCGCAATTCTTCGGCGTCTTGCAAAGCCGCTTCCAAGCCTGGATCGCGCACCTTTCCCTTTTCCATGTTTATATTCATGGTTGCTTCCAGCTGAGTAACTTTTTTGCGCAGGTTATTCAGGACAATTTGCGTATCGACTGGATAAATAAACATACTAATATCCAGCACTTCATCGATGTTAATAATTGAGCTAAGCCAGCCGGTGTAGATTTGACGAGGATAGCCATAAACATACATTGTGCGGCCATATTTTGAGCCAAGTCGAAAATGGTCAGAATGAAGCTCAATACTACTTGGCGC
>CALHZJ010000012.1 GCA_938041005.1 uncultured Candidatus Saccharibacteria bacterium
CAATACCAATCACTCCATAAATCTTTTGGTCTTCAATAGAATAAAATTCAGAAATTTGATTTTCCAACCATTCGACATTATCACCGCCGAACTTTCGCGGATTATTGTGAGAAAATAAGCCACGAAATGTCGCGTATCTCAGCAAACCAACAACCTCAGCGGCAACAGTTTGTTCAGAATTATCTCTATTTGTAAAAATAATCTGATCCCCGATCTGGATTTTCTGTCGTTTGGCGTCATATAATCGCGACTCGATAGTCTTATTGTCAGAAATAATAGCATTAAACGGCTCAGTCGCCAATTTTAATTGGTGTGTGGTCATAAAATTATTTGCCTTTCTTGCCATAATTAAACCATCATATAAATAAGTATTCAAATATCTCGTTTAGCCGAAAACCACTCTATTTTGCGATAATTTCTATAATTTTACGAATTTCCTTTGCTTTCTCGTCATCGCTGTTTAGAAAATTATCCATCTCATTTTCACAAAAATCAATTGCGTACTTAATTCCTTTTGGTTTTTTGGTATACTGTTCGATAGCCCCTTTCTTCAGATAAAATTCGCCAAATGGATATCTTGATTCTATCATCTCATCCAGGTCAGGGTGGTCATCTCTATATATAGCTATCTCCTCGTCTGTTTTTACTGACGGCAGATTCTTCTTTTGATCTTTATAAAAGCGTCTATAGAAATCTGTTTTCGTGGTGTCTAGATCCTTAATAAAATAGACCTTCATTTTAAATGTCTTAAAGAATGATTTAAATGAAAATATACTACGTTCGCCACTTACACCATACACAGTGATGTATCGACTGAGCTCTGGGTGCAATTTCTTTATGACGACTCTGAAGAAATACTCATCGTCCTGACCTTCAACTAGCAATACCCTATCTAAAAATAATACTCGAGCTGCTTGAGTGTTATTTAGAATTTCTACAAGCTTTTTCTGATCTTCTCTAATATCGGGAGTACACACCACAGAATTACGTCTTTCGTCCAGTGAAAATCGCTTAACATGCCCTATTGTCTTGTTGCTTATAAATCCTTCCGAATGAGTTACGATTATATACTGTACATCCTGCTCTTTCGCTAGTTTTTCGAGTATTTTAAGATACTCAAATTGAAATTGGTAGTGTAAATGAATCTCTGGCTCATCAATAATAATAAGACCACCCCTTACAGCATCTCTACCGTACGCCTCAAATATCAAGTGCATAATCGATTTTTGTCCAGCACTAAGGCTGTTAATATCTCCTAGATCCCGCTCATTTTTTGTATCGTAAAATCTAAATTCGTATGACCAAGTTATCAAGTCCGTGAGTTCTATATAGAATTTTAAATTCAATAATTCAAGCTTCTTGTTTATATCATTAACCATATTCAAATTATTTACAGAATCTTTAGCTTCATCAATATCCTTTTTGCCTTTTAAAAAATTAAGATATTCCTCGCCAAGTTTGAGCTTTACAATATTGAATATAGCTGGCTCACTACCAGATTGATCATGACTGCTGCGATAAGAAGAATCGCGTCTGATTTCTCGTAGTTGGTTTGTTGGGTTAGATCGCAAAGAAGTTTGCAGGGAGAAAGTATTATAATTACGAAAAGCAGACAACATAGAAAATGTACTTCCAAGAGGCTTTATATGGTCGGCATGTTTATTATTATGCATCGCGATAGCCTCGTTAATTGCCTGGTAGTATTCTAGATAAAATTGTACGTAAGCTGCTGGTGTGGAGCCAGTATATTCTACAGTGTACGCGTCTTCTTTATAATTCAAGATAACATCCATAATAATGTTTATATCGCCATCTATAGGCATAAAATCTATGGGAAATTCTATATGAGAATACTCCTCAAATATATTTTTTATATGAGTGTAATTATTTGCTATATGGCTCATGTTAGTTTTGTCAATATCATCAAGTGTAAATGATATTCTTATTCTCTGTGGTTTCGATTCCGAACTCCAATTAGGCTGGAGTCGAAGACCTGAAATATTATTAGATCGATCATCTATCACAAGGACATTTCTTCGATTTTCACCTGACAACGAAAAATTATAATCCCTAAACTCACAATACTTAAATAGGACTCTTGTGAATGCAAAATTCATAGCCTCTAAAGCCGTTGACTTGCCAGATCCGTTCCCTCCAATAATAATATTAAGATCTGGGTCAAATTCAATCTTAAAAGCGTTGTTTATATCCTCCTCATATTTAAAGCTAAGGATATTTGATAATTGTAAATAATTGACTTTCATTGTATTGGTTATTATACGCCTACTATAACGCTTAAGCTGAAATAATATAAATATACTATAATATACCCATGGACACTTCACGGAAAAATCGCATTATAAAAATTACTATTTGGGTAGTCTGCTCAATTGTCGTCATAACTGCTTTATTGGCCGCCGCAGCTTTCTTTTGGCCAGCAGCATCCAAGCAATTGCAATCTTCAAGCTCTGAAAAATTGAGTTACAACGATGCCATCGCCGCTGCAAATCGCACTGTTAGCGGAGACACTTCAAATACCGACGTTAGATCAGAATGCCGATCGATTATTAAAACCCATGGCAAAAAAACCGCCAAAGCCGTCATGATGATTCACGGCGTAAGCGCATGCCCACAGCAATTCGCAGACTTGGGCGACACCTTTTTCAATGCCGGCTATAACATCTATATTCCCCGTGTTCCCAGCCACGGTCTGACAGACAATAAACGACACGGAGAAATAACCATTCCAGCAATGGCACAATTTATGAATTCCAGCACCAGCATAATTAGCGGTTTAGGTGATGAAACGGGAGTTGTCGGACTTTCTGGCGGCGCAAATATGGCAACTTGGATTACGCAGTACAACAGCCAAACCATATCACGAGCACTACTTCTATCACCTTTTTATCAGCCTTCAGCGTCAGAAACTCCTTCCTGGAAAATCCCGCTTTTACGAAATCTTTATGGACGTAATATCTTTCCAGATTCGTTCACGGGTAGCAATTTGTCATATCGCGCTCTTGGAAAATATATAATAATCGCCAA
>CALHZJ010000013.1 GCA_938041005.1 uncultured Candidatus Saccharibacteria bacterium
ACTTCATCGCGACGCGTATCCTGAATATCAACGTCGATGTCGGGCATAGAAATACGATCAGGATTAAGGAATCGCTCGAATAGCAAACCGTATTTCAGCGGATCAAGATCTGTAATATTCAGCGCATACGCAACAATCGAACCGGCCGCACTACCACGCCCAGGTCCAAAAACAATTCCTTGAGATTTTCCCCAGTTGATAAAATCCTGGACAATCAAGAAATAACCTTCATAGCCCATATTTCCCATCACGCCGAGCTCCATCTTAGCGCGCTCACGAACCTCATCAGACAACTTCGGAATAATTTCGTCAGGATCCAACTTTTCAGCCTCCTCCTTCGAAGCTCCATTGTAACGCTGCAATAAACCTTGATATGTCAATCTAAGCAGATACGAATGTTCATTCTCGCCGTCTGGCAATGGATATTTTGGAATAAGAATTCGCCCAAGCTCAATCTCAACGTCACAGCGATCAGCTATTTTTTTCGTGTTGCGAATAACTTCAGGAAATTCCTCGCCCCAGTGATCGATAATATCGCGCGGATCCGTCAAGTGGAGCTCAAAATCCTTCAAACTCATTCGCTTTTCATCACTAAGATATGAACCCGTCCCAACGCAAAGCAAAATCTCGTGCGCGTCTTGATATTCGTGCGTCAAATAGTGACCATCACAAGTCACCACCATTTCAATATCAAGCTCTTTTGAAAGCTTAATCAAGCCCTCGTTAATCTTCGCCTGCACATCCCAGTGTGTATTCGACTTCGGATGTCCGTGGTCCTGTAGCTCCAAATAATAACGATCGCCAAAAATTGACTTATACCATTTAGCAATATCACGAGCGCGATCATAATCATCTTCTTTCAACGCCACGCCAATTTCACCACTTGCACAACCGCTCAGTACAATCAGCCCCTCGTTCAATTCCTCCAGCAAATCATGGTCAATTCGCGGTTTGTAATACATTCCCTCCAGATTAGCGCGCGTCGACAACTTCATCAGGTTGTGAAAACCCGTGTTGTTCATCGCTAGCACGGTCAAGTGAAAACGCTGCTTATCCTTGCCTGGATCACGGTCAAATCGCGAACGAGTCGCCACGTAAGTTTCAATTCCGATAATCGGCTTAATTCCCGCTTTTTTGGCAGTCTTGTAATAGTCCAAAATACCGCTCATCGTGCCGTGATCAGTTACGGCGGCAGCCTCCATTCCGAGCTCCTTAACTTTATCGACCAGGTCATGAATCTTGGTCAATCCGTCCAGCACCGAGTGGAAGGTGTGATTATGGAGATGCACGAAATCTGACGGCTTCAAAGCCGCCGACGATAATTGTTCGCTCGTCCCCTCAGTCATTAATAACAATTATAGCACGCTATTGACGACGTTGCATTGTCTCAATTAAGTGGTTGATAAAATCAGCCAACGGCGGGAAAATGTCGGCAAATTGCCCCAAAATCCAAATCAATATCGCGATCAATAACGTCGCACCCAAAGCACTTCCAAGGCCAAAGAAAATTCCGCGAACAAAATTCACCCAATAAACCTGGTGGCGAGATTTATGAAAATCAAAGAACAAATCCTCCAAAATCGCCCGACGAGCGTCGTTTTCATTATCACGAACGACTTTTTTTGCCAACTTATTTGGCTGCTCTTTTGCTGACTTTTTCACTCTTTTTTACCTTCTTCTTTGAGAAAAATCCGCTCTTTGTAGCGAAGCTTTTGGCTAGTTCCATGCCAATTGAAACCGTACTTACAATTCCATTCAGACTAGCAATTCGCTGGCTTATCGCCTCCACGTTTTGCTGAGTTTGGCGAATTTGACGCGTTAATTTGATGATAGAAATTGTCATAGCAATCATCATGATGACAAAAATCACCATCAAAACCGCTAGAATAATAAGCAATCCGTTCATGCTATTTATTATACATTATTTTAGGCGATCCGCCAGATGAGCACGTAATTTATCACCAAAATTAGGATCACGCAATCCAAAGTCAATCACCGTTTTTAGATATTCCAATTTGTCGCCAGTATCATAATAAGTGCCGTTCGTAATTTCTACGCCGTAAAAATCAAATCCGTCGTCAATCATTTGCTGCATAATTGGCTGAATTGTAAACTCGCCGTTGCCGTCAAATTCTCCCTTGGCTTTGTCTAGATATCCAAAAATCTCGCCCGGAAGTAAATAGCTACTGACGCTCGCCAAATCAGAAGGCGCGTTCTCCTTGCCCGGCTTTTCAACGATATTCGTCATTTTTATAACGCCGTCTTTCACTCCTTGACCATTGATGACCCCATAACGATCAAACTCCGCGTCATCGGTGATTTTCTTACACGACAGAACCGCTCCATCTAAGCTTTCTGACGCCTCGATCATCTGCCTAAAACGACTTGGACTAGCCGCGATAAAGTCGTCCGCAAACGTGTAAATCACAGGCTCGTCACGATGAATCAAATGCGAGGCACAAGCCAAAGGCGTTGCGTTGCCGTACGGGCCCTTCTGGCGAATATAAATAAAGTTCGCCATATCAGCCAAATTCTGCACCGCGTCAATGAACGGTTGCTTTTTAGGACCGCCAGCGCGCAAATTAGCCAAAAGCTCCTCATTCGGCTCATCAAAATGGTCCTCGATTGCTCGCTTATTCGCGCTACCGATAATGATGATATCTTTAATGCCAGCCTCAACCAATTCCTCGACGACGTATTGAATAATCGGCTTATCAATCAGCGGCAACATCTCCTTTGGCATGGCTTTGGTTTGTGGCAAAAATCGCGTACCAAAACCGGCAGCGGCAATGATAGCTTTAGTTGGTTTTCTCATATTTCAGCTCCTATTCCCTATTATTTTCAGCAATTCTAAAGTCTTTCGCGAATCAGTTTCTGAGCAAGGCTTGGGTTGGCTTGACCCTTAGACTTCTTCATAACTTGCCCAACCAAATAGCCAATAGCCTTATCTTTTCCAGCCTTGATGTCTGCAATTGAAGCCGCCGAAGCTGGATCGTTCAGAACTTCGTCAACGATTGCAGCAATCGCCGATTCATCAGAAACCTGCAACAAATTCTTCTCTTCGGCAAGCTTACGCGGATTTTTTGCGCCAGCCAGAAGCTCATTGAATAGCTCCTTCGCATTCGTGCTGGAAACTTCAGACTTCTCTGTCATTTCAGCCAATTCTATCAAATCGTCAACCGCCACGCGTGTAGATTCACTGTCCGTTTGCGCGTCACTTTCATCAGAAGTCGTCAATGCACTCGCAAACCAATGCGCGACTCGCTTGGCAGACGCCTCGCCCGACTTTTCCTGAACTTCCAATGTAATCTGGGCATAATCCTGATTAGACAAAAGCGAATTGATAACAGATTTGTCCAAGTTCAGCGCGCTCCATTTTTCCCTATATTCACCCGGAAGCATCGGCACCTTGGATTGAATTTCATTAATCACCTCGTCAGTCAACACAACTGGCGGAATATCTGGATCTGGCATATAGCGATAATCCTGCGAGTCTTCCTTTGACCTCTGAGAAATAGTTATCTGCTTGTCATCATTCCAGCCTCTGGTTTCCTGAACAACTTCTTCGCCACGCTCCAAGATATCGACTTGGCGCTTGAATTCGTACTCAGCAGCCCTTTCAACACTGCGGAAGGAATTGAGATTCTTAATTTCAGCGCGCTTTCCAAGCTCCATCGCGCCCTTCTTCGCCACCGAAATATTGACGTCAAATCGCATATTTCCGTGATACAAATTACCGTAAGTCACGCCCGCGTAAACCATCAATTTATGAAGTTCCGAAACGTAAGCTTTGGCTTCCTCGGCCGAATGCATATCTGGCTCAGAAACAATCTCAATCAGCGGCGTGCCAGCACGGTTAAGATCGACCAACGAATAGCCGTCGTGATGCGTCAATTTACCAGCATCTTCCTCCATGTGAGCATGATCAATTCGCACGCGTTTCAAAGAACCATCTTCCAGCGGCGCGTCGACATATCCAGCCAAAATAATCGGATTATACATCTGTGAAGTCTGATAGCCCTTTGGCAAATCTGGATAAAAATAATGCTTTCGATCAAATCGGCTAACGTGCGCAATCGGCGAATTCAAAGCTTTTCCAGCACGAACTGCCAGCTCAACAGCGTGTTTATTCAAAACCGGCAACATCCCCGGCAAACCAAAGTCAATCTGATGCGTCTTGCTATTCGGCTCAGCATCACGAGCGTCATTATCGGCCGGACTAAATAGCTTGGTTTTCGTCGCCAACTGAACGTGACATTCGATACCAATTGTCATTTCATAATCGTCATATACACTCATTATAATGCTCCCAAATCTTTTAATGCCTGTTCAAAACTCGCCATAGCTCGACGAAAACTCTGCGCCGTTACTGTTACGTTGGTTTCGTGGGCAATTTGATTGCGCAATTTATGCGCCGCCCAAAGCCCATTTTCATCACTCCAATATCCCTTGCGAGATTTCATGCGTTCGCCCATCGTTTCGCCAGCCACGCCGCAGTCGCGCATAGCTTTGTCCAGCAACTTGTCCGCCTTCATTATCGCCATCTGCATACTTTCCGATTTTCTGGTTTCGACATTGCGCAAAATTTGCCGCCAAACCCTCTGGTACATTTCTTTGTCAATTTGACCGCGACCACGAGAAGTCAATTGAATGAAAATCATCAGCAAGGCGCCGATAATCAACGCCGCAACAACTATCGCAACCATCAATCCGTCCATCAAATCTTCTCCACTTCCGAAACTAGCTTCAGCAAGTTCTTGTCCGACTTGTAATCGCCAATAAGCTGCACGCCAATTGGCAAACCTTCATCGCTATTTCCAGCTGGCGCGGCAACTGCAGGAAGTCCAGCCAAACTTGCCGGCACAGTCATAATGTCCGCCAAATACATTTTTATCGGATCGCTAGCATTCTCCCCAATTTTAAACGCAGGAGTCGGCGCAACCGGCATTAATAGTGCGTCATATTCGGTAAATAACTTCTTAAATTCGTCAATTAACAGCGTCCTGGCTTTTTGAGCCTGCATGTAGTAAGCGTCAAAGAATCCGCTTGACAATACGAAACTTCCTATCATAATTCGTCGCTTATTTTCAGTCATAAATCCTTCATTTCGACTGCGACCGTAAAGTTCCGCCAAAGTCTTTACTTCCGCCGCTCGATGACCATATCGCACGCCGTCATATCGTGCCAAATTCGAGGACAATTCCGCCGGCACAATTATGTAATACATCGCCAGAGAATGTTGCATCATACTCAAATCTACTTCTTCAATTTCGTAGCCAAGCTGCTTCAATTTCTCCGCATAATCAAGCGTTTTTTGGCGAACTTCCGCGTCCACGTCATCAGTCATACACTGTTTGACTAGACCTATTTTTTTCTTTGCAAATTCTGGCTGATTATTCCAAAAATCAGGCAAAGTCGTCATATCTTTATCATCGCGACCAGCCATAATTTCCATCACCAAATCCACATCTTCAGCATTCGTAGCAAAACAACCAATTGTGTCCGTACTTGACGCCATCGCCACTACGCCGTAGCGACTAACCGCTCCGTAAGTCGGCTTAATTCCAACCACTCCGTTAAAGCTGGCTGGCTGACGAATCGAACCACCAGTATCTGTACCAAGCGCAAACGGAACCACGTCAAGCGCCGTAACTACTGCCGATCCACCAGATGATCCACCAGCAACTCGTGTTTCATCTGCAGCGTTCTTAGTTGGACCAAATGCCGAGTTTTCCGTCGAACCGCCGTGCGCAAAAGCATCCAAGTTGGCCTTACCGATGCAAATCGCACCTTCCGCTTCCAATTTCTCAACGGCCGTCGCTTGTAGTGGCGCATTAAAGTTTTCTAGCATTTTTGAAGCGGCAGTTGTTGGCGCACCAAACGCCAAAAAATTGTCCTTCACGACAAATGGCACGCCCGCCAATCGTCCAGAGATCTCGCCAGCATCAACTTTTTCTGCTCGCTCCAGCGCACGCTCTTCCGTTAAGCTAAGCAGCGCATTATATTCCTCAATTTCACGCGCTCGTCGCAACGCTTCTTTTACGTTCTCGACAGCGCTCTTGCCGATAAAATCACCAATCTTACTCATTACAATACCTGCGGAACTTTCACTTGATTATTCTGTTTTTCTGGCGCCAAATCAAGCAATTTCTCAACAGGAATTCCCGCCTGAACTTCATCCTCGCGCCAAACACTGCTCAGCCCCGTAACTTGATAAGTCGGCTCAACACCCGACACGTCAAGCTCGCCCAACTGCTCAATATAGCCAATTATATTTTCCAAATCTTGGCGCAGTCCGTCGGTTTCGTCATCAGTCAATGCCAGACTACTCAAACTCGCCAAGTGCTGAATATCGCTGGTAGAAATAGTTATCATATCAATATTATACCACTAAAAAAAGCCGCCCATCAAAGTGAGCGACTTTATTTTTCCAAGTTTTATTACATTGAGTAATCTTGGTAGTTCTTGTAGCGACTGTAGTCTGATGGAATAGTCTTTACTGAGCTACCCGTGTCGTGCGCTTTAACGGCGATTGTAATAGCGCCAGTCAATAATACGACAGAAGAAGCCACAATCAGCATCAAAGACAAAGCCTTTGACATGTTGCGTCCTTTGACAATTTGACAAATGAAGTAAGCGCTAGTAGCAACAATTGCAAGAGCTAATGCGTATGGCAAGAATTCGCCCAAGTACAAACTCTTATAGAATTCGCCGCCGTCACCAACGCCGATAAATAGCAACGAGTTGATCAAAATGCTCACCAATCGAGCAACCAAGTCGACAGCTGGAATAATCAAAACCGCCAAACCACCGTAAGTTACTAATTTGTAAGCTGTTCGCTTTGTGTAGCCTTCACGCTCCGGAACAGCTTTTGATACGCGAGAGAATAGAACTAGTGACAATACAGCCAAAAGCACAGCAAACACTGACGCTGCAATAATTCCTGTTCCCTGAGTTACCATCGATGGCGCGAAAAATCCGCCAACACTTCTTAATAACATTGATGTTGAATTCGTCCACAAGCCAAACACCTTGGTTATGATTTCAATCAGCAACATGATTGAAATAATCGCTGAGCCCATTGCCAAAGCGTATTCCAAGGTCAGCATCTTTGCCTTGCCCTTATTCGAGTCTTCGTATGTGTATTGCGGATATACTTGGTAAGCATTTGGTTGCATCGGCATTTCTGGTTGCGCGACGTTTGTTGGCTGTGGTTGTTCTTTTGTTGCCATAATCCCTCCTAATCTAATAATATTTTTATTCTACATCGTATGACGAATTTCTGCAATTAAATCACGCAGTTCTGCCGCTTTTTCAAACTCCAGATTGGCACTATGTAATTCCATCTGCGCCGTCAGATCTTTAATCAAAGCCGGATATTCGTCTTTTGGAATTTTCTTCAGGTTAAGCTTTGGCTTTTTATCAGATTCTTTTTGCGGAATAATTGAGCGCAAACCGTCGTCAATTTTCTTCTGAATAGTTTGTGGCGTAATATTATGCTCTTCGTTATATTTCTGCTGAATTGCCCGACGCCTATTCGTCTCGTCAATTGCTCGGCGCATACTATCCGTAACATTGTCGCCATACATAATAACTCGCCCATCAACGTGCCGCGCCGCTCGTCCAATCGTCTGAATTAGCGCCTGCTCACTGCGCAAGAAACCTTCCTTGTCGGCGTCCATAATTGCCACCAAACTAACTTCTGGAAGGTCCAGACCTTCACGCAATAGATTAATTCCAACCAGCACGTCATACGTTCCAAGTCGCAAATCTTTCAGAATATCACCACGCTCCAGCGTATCAATTTCGCTATGCAAATACGCCGTCTTCACGCCGTTTTCCGTCAAATAAGCGCTCAAGTCCTCCGCCATTCGCTTGGTTAATGTCGTCACCAACACGCGATGACCTTTTGCAATCGTCTGGCGAATTTCCTCCATCAAATCATCAACCTGCCCGTCGGTCGGTCGAACTTCAATCGGCGGATCAAGCAGCCCAGTCGGTCGAATAAGCTGCTCAGCTGGCTTTGGCGAGTGAGAAAGTTCATAATCTCCCGGCGTGGCGGAAACATAAATTGCCTGATGAATATGCTGATTGAACTCGTCAAATCGAAGTGGGCGATTGTCCAGCGCGCTCGGAAGACGAAAACCATGCTCAACCAAAACTTCCTTACGGGCGCGATCACCGTTATACATTCCCCGAACTTGCGGCAATGTCATATGCGATTCGTCAACCAAAAGCAACCAATCGTCCGGAAAATAATCAATCAAAGTCGCAGGCTGCTCGCCAGGTTCTCGGTCGGTCAAATAGCGCGAATAATTCTCAATTCCTTTCACAAAACCAGTTTCCTTCAACATCTCCAAATCATATTTGGTGCGCTGACTTAACCTTTGCGCCTCTAAAAACTTGCCATTATCCTCAAACCATTTCAGCCGTTGATTAAACTCATTCTCAATTCCAACAATTGCTTTTTCAATTCGTTCACGTGGCGTCGAATAGTGGCTGGACGGGAAAATTGTCAATTGGTCTGGCCGATCCAAAATCTCGCCAGTCAAAGGGTCAATCTTCGTCAGCCGCTCAATTTCATTGCCAAAGAATTCCACGCGAACCGCAGTATCTTGACCTGCTGGAAAAATATCCACAACATCGCCGCGCACCCGAAAAGTTCCGCGCGCAAAATCAACATCATTGCGTTTATACTGAATGTCGGTCAATAGGCGAATAAACTTGTCCTGAACTCGGCGCTCACCAACGGTCAATTTAATAGCCATGTCTGCGTAAGTTTCCGGCGAACCAATTCCATAAATACAGCTAACACTCGCCACGATAATTACGTCGCGGCGCGTCAATAATGCAGAAGTTGCCGCATGCCTAAGCCGATCAATTTCGTCATTAATCTTCGAATCTTTTTCAATGTAAGTGTCGCTTGAGGCAATGTACGCCTCTGGCTGGTAATAATCAAAATAGCTAACAAAATAGTGGACTTCATTGTCCGGAAAAAATTCCTTAAACTCAGAAAAAAGTTGCGCCGCTAAAGTCTTATTATGCGCCAAAACTAGCGTCGGCACATTGCGCTCGGCAATGATATTCGCCATAGTAAAAGTCTTACCAGAACCAGTCACTCCCAACAAAGTTTGCTCGCGCTGACCTTTTTCCAAACCATCGACTAACTGAGCAATTGCTCGCGGCTGATCGCCCGTGGGCTGATATGAAGAAGAGAGGCGAAATTTATTCACCTCTCTATTTTACTATATTTATGAAAACTAGTCTTGGCTATAAGTTTGAGACGAGCCAGAAGCTTCACATTTGCCGTCAACCAAGCGACTCGGAACCGACGCCAACTTCAAGTCTGAGCACGGCATGCCACCTTGCTGCGTGCCTGCAACAATTGCAATTTCACCAGTGCCGCTCTTTGGTCCGATAATAGTATAAGCGTTCGTCAAGCCATATACTGCCGCATATTTTCCGTATGCACGGTCGATGATTGGCTCATACACAGAACCTTCACGTTCTGGAATTGGCTGACCGACCTTAGACTTCAAGAACTTCTTCAAAGAGCTATCAATATCCAATTTATCGACATCACTTGCTGAAGTTAAACGAATGCCCGTACCGTCGCCTTTGGTTCGGAAATCTTTATATTCTTTCTTTGCCTCATTTGACGGCTCCTCGCCTTCACCTCGAGTTTTTTCCAGTGAATCAGATGAGTCTTTCTTTGTTTGGCTGGTTTTTACTGAAGCGCTAGAATCCTTATCTTTATGCATAGCGCCAGCAATTATCCAAGTAGCCATAGCAACAATGATTATGCCCATAACAATCACCGCCGCGATCAGCCATTTATTAGCCGTTGATTTGTTCTCCATAAAACCTCCATTTAGATTGTGCTTTGATTGTATATGATGGATTATTTGCCGTCAACGTATTGTAACCATAGGCATTTTATGATATAGTAATAAAGTTAAAATCATAAAATAAAAAGGATAATGATGACACCGAAAAATGTTTGTATTCCGCGCGAATTGCAACTTCAGGCTGCTATGTTCAGATTAGGAAAAGTCGATGATGAAATTCATGCTGGCTATGAAATTCTCCAAAAATATCATAAAACCGTGACTTTTTTTGGATCAGCCAGGATAACTGAAGATAACGAATATTACCAAAAAGCTAAAGATTTAGCGTTTCAATTAGCTAAAGAAGGCTACACGATCATCACTGGCGGTGGTGGCGGAATTATGGAAGCAGCAAACCGCGGCGCTATGGAAGCTGGCGGAAAATCAGTCGGATTCAACATTCGCTTGCCACACGAACAATCTCTAAACAGCTATACGACAGATTCATTCGCATTCACCCACTTCGCACCACGAAAAATAGTTATGACACTTCTGGCCGATGCGTACGTTTGTTTCCCTGGCGGATTCGGCACAATGGACGAAATTTGCGAGATTATCACATTGACACAAACTAAGAAGATGGCGCCAGTACCAATTATCCTGTTTGATAAAAAATTCTGGGGTAAATGGGATGATTTTGTTCGCGACAACATGCTACCAAACAAGCTAATATCTGACGGCGATGAAAAAACCTACACAATCACCGAAGATATTACGGAAGTAGTTGGACTAATTAAGAATCAGCGAACTTGTTGCGACCGATAATTATTTCTTAGTTTTCGGCTCAATCCAACAAATTCCGCCCTGACAAACCACTCGCTCCACAGCTGGATTATATGTGCGCGGGTGGTTTTTATATCGGCGCGTAATCTCAAATCCCAGACCTCGCTTGCCATACGTTGTTTGCTGCTTTCCAAGAGGCAACTGGCAATGGTAGTTATTTATAATGTCAATTGGATTAAATGAAATCACTTGCCCATCAACGTCCAAAAGTACCCATTCTGAAGCTTTGAACGGCGCCCACTCATTTACCTTTGGTGCGATAACCATCAAAGATTGATAAATCTCCTCTGCCGTGGCATTTGACGGATCAAGGCCTAAAGAGCGAATAATCGAATGTGCTCTAGCCAATATTTCCGCAATCAATCGCACATCACTATCATCTCTAGTCATCTGCCTGAGCTCGGTTAATGCTCGACGCTTTTTCACGTCACCACCCAACAATTTTCCCAAATTTTGCGCCATTATAATTCCCTTTCTTGAATTGGCATAGCATGAAGTACCGTGCCAGCATATAAAATTCCAGCCTTTGCTCCAATTTTCATAACCACCGAACTAGCATTCGCACTGCCCATAATCACAGAGTTTTTCAAGTTGCCACTTCGCGCCCATTCGCTCAAAAATCCCGACGCAAACGCATCTCCAGCGCCAGTTCTGTCAATTGACGGCCTGTCGTCGTACATTAACGCTCGCACGATAGTTTTTCCGTCGCTTGCAATTGAGCCATTTACGCCGTCCGTCACCAAAACGACCGGAACTAGTCTCAAACCTCTTCTAACCAAGGCCTCCAAATCCTCGCCAGACACCAATTGCTGCATTTCTTCCTTGTTCAAAGTTAAAACATCGACATCAGATAATAATCCCAGCAATTTATCCTTTTGTGCCAATTCCCTCTTTCCAGGATTAAAGCAGATTTTCATATCGCGACGTTTGGCTTGCTGGAATAATTTATGAAGCATTGACATATTTCCCGCCAATGTTGAAACATATAGCCAATCCGCGTCCTCGTCAAACAAATCAAAATCCGCCTCATGATAATGCGTTGAAGCACCACGGTACGTCAAAATCGTTCGCTCGCCGTTTGAGGCTAATAGTAAAACTGAATATCCCGTACTGTATTTTGGCGAATATCGCACCAAATGCGTGTCAATATTTTCCTTATCTAAATCTGCAATTACTGCTTGCCCCGCCGGATCATGACCGATTGCACCCATAAAGCTAGCATAATGCCCTTGCCTGGAAAACGTTACCGCGGCGTTCGTAGCGCCACCGCCAGTCGAGAAATGAATCTGGTTTACGTCGGCTTTTGCACCCAAATCCAGTCGCGCAAAACAGTGTTCTGGACTCTCACAAACTGGCGTCAGCGCGTCTGATTGACTTAAAAACACATCTTGAATCGCTGCACCAACGGTGATTATTTTTGCCATTAAACCACCGCCTTCCTGACGGAATTAAATGCCTTAATCTTCGACTCCACCACTTCCTGTACGGCGGCATAAACTGGCGGCATTAATTTAACGATAGCGTACTCATTTGGATTTTCTCGCAAGGTTTTCTCCAAGGTCGTTCGGAAAGCGTAGCGCATATCAGAATTGATATTGATTTTAGAAACGCCAATTTTCGCAGCGTCCTCAAAATAATGCAGTGGCGTGCCAGACCCACCGTGTAACGAAATCTGACAATGAATCGCCTCACGAATGTCAGCCAACAAATCCAAATCCAACACTTTCGGGACTGGATATTTGCCATGCAAATTGCCAATCGCCGCCGCAAAAGTATCAATTCCAGTCGCCTCGACAAACGCACGCGCACCCTCTGGCGTAGAAAAAGTCTTTTTTATTTCTTCGTAATTTATATCTTCCGTATGAACATTTGAACTTCCGCCAAAATAATGCGGCTCAGATTCCACTAGCGCACCAGTAAACTTGGCATATTCAACAACTTCACGAGTCTTCGCAATAATTTCCTCATCAGAAGCATTGTGATTCGCCTGAGAAATATCAATATGGATAAACTCATATCCAGCGTCAATCGCTCGCTTACAACCCTCAACCGTCGGACCGTGGTCCAGATTTAAATACATTTCAATTCCGTACTCAGCCTTATAATTGTCCACCAAATCACGAACGTTCTCTAGACCCATAGCCTTCACTTCGGCGTCGGAAACCTCAACCAACACTGGCGATTGAAGCTTTTGTGCCGCCCGCGCCACCGCAATCAGCGTCTCTTGATTGTCAATATTAAACGCCCCAACCGCAAAACGCTGCGCCCGTGTCCGCTGCATTAAATGACGCGCCCGCGTCGTGTTTTTCCGAATCTCTGAAATCGATAATCCCATACTGCCCCCTAAAATACTTATGGTAATTATATCAATTACCGCCCGCTATGCCAAGAGAATTGACATTATGTTATTTTGGTGATAACATAAAATAACTTTTGTTCGAGGCTTTCCTAGGGGCAAAAAGCCCTTTGGTCTTGAGCGTTTTCTTTTCAGGAAGGAAGAGAAATGAGCCCTATCGCGAAGATGGCTAAATTTATGTTCGATGCATCTATCACAATCGTCGTGCTACTCTGTGTAATATGGGGGATGATAGCCATCCGCCTCTTCATGGTCTATGGGCTATTCGAGTCCTTAACATTCGTATTGGGGAGTATTTTGCTCTCCATACTCGTATGCAAGAGGGACCATAGTCACCACAAATACGATCGCAAGTACGATTGCGACCACAGGTGACACATACCCGTCAGGAGGACTACCGCTTTGAGGTCTTTAATTAGATCTTGGCAGTAGCTCCTGGCGGGTTTTTCATTGGAGAAAATTGACAACACTACAAATAATTGAATCGACATCCAAACCGTGCTTTTGCCACAATTCAGACATTTTACCCGACTCGCCAAACGTGTCATTGACACCAATTCGCTTCATCTTCACCGGCAAATTCTCACTAAGAACTTCAGCCACGCTTGAGCCAAATCCACCAGCAATCTGCCCTTCTTCCGCCGTAATGACGGCTTGGCATTTTTGAGCTGCGTCAAGTATCGCATCCTCGTCCAGCGGCTTAATCGTCGGAAAATGAATCACCTCCGCCTGAATGTCATATTCATTCGCCAGTTTTTCCGCTACCAACAACAATTGATAAGTCATCACGCCAGTTCCAAACATAGCAACATCTTTGCCGCGCCTCAACGTATAACTTTTTCCAATCTCAAAAGTAGATTGATTTAAGAACAGCGGCGTTTTTTCTCTCGGTAATCTTACGTAATTCGGACGCCTATCTCCAGCCATTGCCACCGCGATCAGCTTGGCCTCATTAGCGTCACCGGGCGCCAACACCACCATATTAGGCAAACTTCGCATCAGCGCAATATCTTCCAGCATTTGATGTGTTGCGCCGTCTGGTCCGACATTCAATCCCGCGTGAGAGCCTACTAGCTTAACCGGCTGATTATTCAAGCAAATAGTCGTGCGAATCTGCTCCCAGTTGCGACCCGGACTAAACGCCGCATAACTGGCCGCAAACGGAATATTTCCCATAGCCGCCAATCCAGACGCCACGGTAACCAAATTCTGTTCTGCTACGCCAACTTCAATTGCCCGCGGCTTCCCGATTTCCTCATAAAACTTACCAAAGCCAACGCTTTCCATCAAATCCGCGCTCAGCGCCACCACCAAATTATTTTTCTTCGCAATATCAACCAGGCCTTCGCCAAAACCCATCCGAATTGCCGCAAGTTCTAAATTCTGCCAATTTTCTATTAAGAAACTCATTCACCATTCCCTTCGCTTAATTGAGAAAGCGCCTGATTTGCCTGATCGGCATTAGGAGATTTTCCATGCCAATGGTAGTCATATTCCATAAAATCAACACCACGACCAGGGATTGTATGCGCAATTATCACACTCGGCTGCCGAGAATTCTTCGCCTTGCCAATCGCCTGAACTATCGCCAAATGATCATGCCCGTCAATTTCCTGCACATCCCAGCCAAAACTTCGCCATTTGTCCGCCAAATCCCCTAGCGGCATCACCTTTTCCGTATCGCCACCGATCTGAATATTATTTCTATCAATAATCGCAATTAAATTCGACAGATTGTATTTTTTCGCAAACATCGCCGCTTCCCAAATATTCCCTTCATCCAGCTCGCCATCGCCCAAACTACAGTAAACAAACCGCTCAGAATTGCCACCCAAATATTGCAATGAATACGCCATGCCAGCCGCCTGACTTAGACCGCAACCCAGAGGACCGCTAGTCGTTTCAATTCCCGCCAGACTGCCGCGTTCTGGATGGCCTTGAAGCTTGGAGCCAAATTTTCGCAAATTGGCCAACTCTTTTTTATCGAAAAATCCCCGCTCCGCCAGCGTGGCATATAAAAGTGGTGCATAATGACCGTTGCTCATCACGAAAATATCCCGATCTTCCCAATTAGGATTCTCAGGATTTAGTCGCATGGCGTGAAAATACAAAACCGCCATAACATCAGCGAATCCCAAGCAACCAGCCGAATGACCCGAGCCAGCTTCGGATAGCTCACGAATAACAGATTTTCGCAATTGTTGCGATATTTTCTTCAATTTTGCTATTTGGTCGACATCCATTAAAGCACGCTCGTTTTATTAATCTCCTGCTGCAATCTGGAGAAAATAGCGCGCGGATCTGACGATTTCTGAATAACGCCGCCAACGTTCAAAACGTTAACGCCGCCCTGGACTAAACTATACGCATTATCTACCGCCACTCCACCGTCCCATCCGATTTCAACACTAGGATTAATGGCTTTAATAAGTCGTATTTTTTCTAGTTGCATCAAACTAGCAGTTCCGCCAAATCGCCCCAGCTCACCGCTAAAAATCATCACATGATCCGCTATTTTTATCAATTCCTCAACCGTTCGCGGAACCGTTGGCTTAAGTAGTGCCAGCCCCGCCATAATTCCAGCTTGACGAATCTGCATAAGCGCAGTCTTCACATCCCCCGTCGCCTCTGCGTGAATAATAATCATATGCGGCCTTAAGGCAATCAACTTCGGAACATACTCAGCAACATCATTAACCATTGCGTGAATATCAATCATCCAACCCTCCGGCGCCCACAATTCAGGAATTCCAACAGTCAAAGTTGGAGCAAATTCGCCATCAGAAATATCAATATGCACACGCTCAACAAGCCCAGTTATTTTATTAACCTGCTCTTTGTATTGTTCGGCATTTTCCGCCAAAATTGCTGGTGCGATTACAGAATTACTCATGACAATTCATCCAACTGCGCATTACGCCTATTAAATCGTGGGGCATTCGCATAAGGGGTGTTCAGCCACGTTTCCACAATTCCCTTCCATGCCGATTCGTTATCTTCCAAAACTCGCGCTGGCAAACATAGAACATTCGAATCGTTATCTTGGCGCGTCATTTTTGCCTCAAACGCATCCCAAATCACGCTAGCTCGGATTCCCTTAAAGCGGTTGGCCGCCATACACATTCCTTGTCCACCGCCGCAAATTAATATCGCACGCGGATCTTTGCTATCATCACCAATGACCTTCAACGCCGCCGCCTGCGCGAATTGCGGAAAATCGTCATCAGGATTTAATTCTACACCGCCAACGTCTTGCACGTCATAGCCATTCTTAACCAAATAGGCAAAAACTTTTTCTTTCAGCATAAAGCCGCGGTGGTCAGATCCGAGGTAGATTTTCATAATTTTAGTATAAGCGTTTTCGGTGATTTTTGCAAGGAAAAGTTAGGTATTTTATCAGAGGTAGAATGTAGATATTTGACAAAAAGTATTGACATTTCGCGGCTGGTATGATATATATATTAACTTCTGCTCAAAGTTTTGTTTTAGGGCGGAAGTCGCCCTTTAGCTTTGAGCTTCGCCTTTTGAGAGGAGGTGAAAAAAATGAAGAAATGCTTATCATTTCTTCTGGTGGCCGCGACGGTGGCCACCAGTGTGGCGTTTTGTGCGATCATGATCTCGATGATCTCCTGGAGTTTGGTATTCCTGACCGGAGCCCTACACGGCTTCGGTATCGCTCCCATCCCTGCTCTGTCGTTCTGGCAGAGCTTTGGGATTCTCGCCACGGTCTCCCTATTCATCCTTGCCACTTGCGGCGGGATGGCCAACAGGGAAAAAGGATGTTAACGCCCGCACGAAAATAGCTCGCTGAAAACTGGTTCAATCTGAGTTGAGACGCAATTTCCGCGTTTCCTGGGTTGAATTATCCAGCTTCAGCTTGAGCACGTTTTCGGCGGGCTATTTTCATAGGAAATTATGTGTAGTTATTCGCTACGTTTAAGATAGTATCCGACATCCGCCACCAGTTCAACCAGCCGGTTCGAATAGCCCCATTCATTGTCATACCAAACCATAACCTTGATCAGATTACCACCAACTACCTTCGTCAACGGAAGGTCGACAATTCCAGAATATGAATTGCCAATGAAGTCGCGACTCACCAAAGGTTCCTCAGAAACACCCAAAATGCCTTGATAGAAATTACTCTGGGCGGCTTTTTTGAACGCGCCATTTACCTGCTCGACAGTCACATCTTTCCTGAGAAGCGCCGTCACGTCGCTAAGCGACACCACTGGAGTCGGTACGCGCACGCTAAGTCCGTCAAATTTTCCAGTTAGCTGTGGCAAGGTTTTAGTTACAGCAATTGCGGCGCCAGTCGTAGTCGGGACAATGTTTTCGGCGGCGTTGCGACCTTCTCTAAGATCCTTGGATGGCGCGTCTTGAAGCTTTTGGCTAGCCGTATAACTGTGCACCGTCGTTAGCATTGACTTTTCAACGCCAAACTCCGCGTCCAAAATCGCCATAACCGCGCCCAAAGAATTAGTCGTACAGCTAGCGTTAGACACAATTGGTGTCGCGTTTTTCACCTTGTCGTCGTTAGTTCCCAAAACAATCGTATCGACTCCCTCAGACTTCGTCGGACCACTGATAACCACACGCTTTGCGCCAGCTGTTAAGTGCTTGCCCGCGCCATCTTTATCAGTGAAAAATCCCGTCGATTCAATCACCACGTCAATGTTCAAATCTCGCCACGGCAGATTTTCTGGATCTTTCTCAGCTAGCACCTTAACTGACTTGCCCTCAATAATCAGTTCATTTTCCGTAAAATCAACTTGACGTCCGTACTCGCCGTAATTGCTATCATGTTTCAACAAATACGCCAAAGTTTTCGTGTCAGTTAAATCATTGATCGCGACAATTTCCAAGTCGCTTCGCTCGTTAGCAATCTTAAACGCATTGCGCCCGATTCGCCCGAAGCCGTTAATTGCTATTCTCGTTACAGCCATATCGCCCTCCCTGTTAGATATTTTCGCTTTAGCTTTTCTTAATTATACTACAAAGTTGTATAATATAAATATGACGCGCGAAGAGTTATTGTCAATTGCTAAGCAAAAATACGACGAAGTGCCAGTATTGGTTTTAGCGAGCGCAATTGATTACGCCACGGAAAAGCACGCTGGACAAAAGCGCAAAAGTGGCGAACCCTACATCAATCACCCATTGGCAGTGGCGGGAATTCTAATTGAATGGGGCATGGACATCGATACGGTTGTGGCGGGAGTTCTGCACGACACCGTTGAAGATACCGACGCGACTTTGGACGATTTGGAGAGTTTGTTTGGGCGCGATGTGGCGTTTCTGGTGGATGGCGTAACTAAAGTTTCACAAGCTCGCGCTGGAATGCGAAACCTGGATAGTTATTTGCCACACACGAAGGATAATTTGACCAAGTTAATGATTGCCGTGGGCGAAGATGTGCGCGTGATAATTATCAAGCTAGCCGACCGTCTGCACAATATGCGAACACTACAATTTATGACGCCAGAAAAGCAGAAAAAAATCGCCAGAGAGACGATTGAGGTTTTTGCACCGCTGGCCGACCGCTTAAATATGGGTCGAGTTCGCGTTCAATTGGAGGAGCTGAGTTTTAGATATTTGATGCCGAAAGCTTTTCAAGAAACCAAAAATTTGATGGACAGTCGACTGAAAAAATCGCAACGAAAATTGGATCACGTTCGTCGTGAAGTTGAAGCGCGACTGAAGGCGGAAAAGCTAGTTTTCCAGATGGACGGACGCGTTAAGAGCGTTTATAGTCTGTTTAAGAAATTGGACAAAGTTGGTGATATTGATAAGATTTATGATTTGATTGCCCTAAGGATAATTGTCGATGATTTATCGACCGGCTATCTGGTTTTGGGAATTCTACATGACATGTATCAGCCGATGTATGAAAGAATAAAAGATTACGTTGCCAATCCAAAACCAAATG
>CALHZJ010000014.1 GCA_938041005.1 uncultured Candidatus Saccharibacteria bacterium
CAACAACAACTTCCTTACCAGCTAGCTCATCATACTTAGACAAAACCTCAGCACAAGTATGAGTTCGTTCTGATTTTGCTGGATATGGTTCAACGCCTAATTGACGTAATGTTTCCAGTTTTCGTAGTCGTTCGTTTCGATAATCTTGTAATGTGGCCATAACAGAGATAATTATAGCACATTATACGCTACAGATCTCGTCAGACTTAAGATATCGACTTAATAATGTAGGTAATTTCGGCTTTTGGCGTTTTAATCGTTACTTCATCGCCAATTTTCTTACCAATCAATTCTTTACCAATTGGCGACTGATCTGAGATTCGTCCAGCCAACGGATCGGCTTCAACTGGACCAACAACCGTATAAGTCACAGTTTTCTCTGGGCATTGCAATTCAACTGTACTACCCAAACCAACACTTGAGCTACCGTTGGATTTAATAATTTCGGCGTTCTGCAGAATATCTTCAATTTCCAAAATTCGCGTTTCCACCAAGCCTTGCTCTTCGCGTGCAGCGTCATATTCCGCGTTTTCGCTCAAGTCGCCAAAGTCTCGCGCTGCCGCAATTTTTTCAGCAATCTCGCCACGTCGCCCTTTCAACTCTGCCAATTCTTTTTCTAAATCAGCCTTTCCAGCTTCTGTAATTTGATAAGTTTTTTTCATAAAAATTTCCTCCTCTACTGTATGTAGTGGTATTAGTCTTACGATCTACACTAAATATAGTGTTTTTAATTAGTCTTGATTAAGTCTATCTGAGTATATCAATCGCTATTTATTATGTCAATATAATCAGCCTTACCGACTAAGGCAAAAATCCATCAATTGCTGATAATCCATTTTTCGCGTTTCGCCAGTTGCTCGTTCCGTCAATTCAAACAAGCCATCACCGTCAATCGCTCGATCGCCAATCGTTATCCGCCACGGCAATCCCATCAGTTCAGCATCAGCAAATTTCACACCTGGACGCTCGTCGCGATCATCAAGTAGCGCGTCGACGCCGTTATTAGCCAGCTCGTCATAAAACTTGCCCGCTAGTTCCTGACCCTTTTCGCCAATTGCAACAATATGAACCTTAAACGGCGCAACATTTTCTGGCCAAACCAAACCTTTATCGTCGGCGAACTTCTCAACAATCACGCCCATAACTCGCGTAATTCCAATGCCATAACTTCCCATATAAGCGTATCGCTCTTTACCTTCGGCGTCAGTAAATACCAGTTTCATTTCTTCGGACTTCTGCGTACCGAAATTAAAGATATTGCCAACTTCGGCAGTTTTTACCTTTTCCAACTCATTACGATCAACACCGAGCTCCTTAACCGCCTCGTCCAGAACTTCTTCATTAACAGCGATATTTTTACCGCGATGCAGATAAATATAATCCTCACCAGCATCGCAAATCGTCTGAAACTCATGACTAAACTTCGTAAAAGCGCCGCCAGAAGCAAACGTCACATATGTTTCATCGCCAATTCCAAATCGGTCATAACAACGCTTATACGCCTCAATGACTGAATTGTAATAACTATCCAAACTCTCTTTGCTGTCGTGAATCGAATACATATCCTTCATCACAAATTCACGACCACGCATAATTCCACTCTTAGCGCGAAGTTCGTTTCGCAATTTATTCTGGAATTGATAAACGCTAATTGGCAAATCTTTGTAGCTCTTTAAGTAATTGCGAAGAAGATCGACAATCGGCTCCTCGTGCGTCCAACCAAAACCAATGTCCGTGCCGTCTTGCAATTTAGACTTAAACCAAACGTCGACCAATTCATCACTCCAGCGACCAGTTTCTTGCCACAATTCCTTTCGCTGCAAAGTACTCATCACCAATTCCTGGCTATTAACCTTGTCTATTTCCTCGCGAACAATTTGCTTAATATTCTCAAGAACTCTCAAACCCAACGGTAAAAACGAATACACGCCCGCCATCGTTTTATGCACGTAGCCAGCACGAATCAAAAGCTGGGCGTTTCGCGCAACCTCGCCAGCCGGTGCCTGCTTCAAAGTTCTAGTAAAAAGTTGTGTCATTCGCATATTTCTCTCCTTTACATAAATATAAATGGCAATAACGATTCTGTCTGATTAATTGCGCCCGTATTGATAAACAAGAAATAAAAAGCTATTCCGTTTTTCGCCATATGCATCATAATTGGCACCCAAATTGCGCCAGTGTATTCCCTGGTTGCGCACATTACCAGGCTTAAAGTAAATGTATCAACTGCCACCGCCCATTGCAATGGTGAATCTGGACCAACCCAAAGATGCGCCGCGCCAAACGCTATGCTCGTTACGATAATTGATAGCCAAATCGAGAAAGAATTGCGCAACTTGCCGTAAAGATATCCGCGATACAAAAGCTCCTCAACAATCGGCGCCAGCACCACCAACACAACGAACGCCATG
>CALHZJ010000015.1 GCA_938041005.1 uncultured Candidatus Saccharibacteria bacterium
GCCGGTGTTTTCTTTACTGCTGAAACAATAGCGGGACGTAATTACTACGGCGCAAAAATCATTCCAGGACGTGGAGCTTGGATGGAATTCGAGACGGCTTCTAATGGCGCGATTTACGTAAAAATTGACCGTCGCCGCAAGATGCCAGCAACGACTTTGTTGCGCGCTTTGGGCTATCCAAAGACTAGCGAAATTAAGGAATTGTTCGCTGATATTGACACTGGTGACGTAAAATACATTGACGAAACTTTGGACAAGGATACTTCTCGTGGCGCTAATGAGGCGTTGATTGAGGTTTATCGTCGATTGCGTCCAGGCGACTTGGCAACAGTTGATAACGCTCGCCAGATGATTGAGCGAATGTTCTTTGACTTTAAGCGGTTCGATTATTCGCGGGTTGGTCGTTATAAATTGAACCAACGCTTGGGTCTAGACGTTGCAAATACAGCAGAAAATCGTACGTTGCAGATGAGCGATTTGGTGGCGATTTTGCGTGAAGTTATTCGCTTGAACAATACGCAAGAGCCAGCTGACGACATTGACGCATTGAGCAACCGCCGAGTTCGCTTGGTCGGTGAATTAATTGCCCGACAATTCCGCGTTGGTATGCTTCGAATGCAGCGCAATGCAATGGACCGCATGAGCGTGGCTGATTTGGAAAGCGTTAGCCCAAGTCAATTGATTAATGCTCGTCCAATTGTTGCGGCTGTTCGTGAATTCTTTACTTCAAGCCAACTGTCGCAGTTGCTTGATGAGGTTAACCCATTGTCAGAATTGAGCCACAAGCGACGCTTGAGCTCGACTGGTCCTGGCGGTTTGACTCGTGAGCGCGCTGGATTTGAAGTCCGCGACGCCCACCCAACTCACTATGGTCGTATCTGTTCAGTGGAAACACCAGAAGGTGCAAACATTGGTTTGGTGCTGAACTTGGCGGCTTACGCACGTGTTAACGAATATGGATTTATTGAGACTCCATATCTTCGTGTGAAAGACGGCAAAGTCACTGACGAACTTGTTTATTTGGATGCTTCACAGGAAATTGGCGAGGTTATCGCTGACGCGGGTGAGGCGCTTAATGAAGACGGAACTTTCCGCGACGAGCGTGTTAACGCCCGCAGCAATATGCAGCCATCACAAGTTGATGCCAACCAAGTTACATTCATGGACGCAGCTCACCGTCAGATTCTAGGTTCGACCGCGGCGCTGGTTCCATTTATTGAAAAGACTCGTGTCGACCGTGCCTTGACTGGTTCAAACATGCAACGCCAGGCTGTTCCTCTGTTGTGTCCAGAATCCGCAACTGTTGGTACTGGAATTGAGAAGGCTGTGGCTGAGAATAGTGGTCACTTGATTCAGGCTAGTGGCGACGGCGAAGTCGTTCGCGCTGATGCCGACGAAGTTCACGTTAAATATGCCGACGGCGTAAAGATTTACACGTTGAAGCATTTCGTGAAGAACAATGACGATCGTTGTTACAACCAAAAAGTCCGCGTTGAGCGTGGCGACAAGGTTAAGAAGGGCGATATTCTGATTGAAGGTGCCTCAATTGCTGGCGGTGAAATTGCTCTAGGTAAGAACCTGTTGGTTGCCTTCATGCCATGGGGTGGCTACAACATGGAAGACGCGATTATTATGAGCCGTCGTTTGGTTGAAGATGATCGACTGACAAGCATTAACATTAAAGATTACACCGTTGAGGTTCGTGAGACGAAGCTTGGTCCAGAGATTGTGACGCGCGATATTCCAAACGTTTCCGAGGAAAGTTTGCGTCATTTGGACGAGAACGGAATTGTTCAAATTGGTTCAGAGGTTAAGGCTGGCGATGTTTTGGTTGGTAAGATTACACCAAAGGGCGAGCAGGAATTGAGTTCTGAGGAGCGCTTGCTTCGCGCAATCTTCGGTGAAAAAGCTAAGGACGTTCGCGATACATCACAGCGAATGAACAACGCAGGCGGCGGTAAAGTTGTTGGCGTTAAGATCTTTAGTCGTGAAAATGGTCACGAATTGAAGGCTGGCGTTTTGATGCAAATTCAGATCTTCGTTGCGCAATTGCGAAAGATTGGCGTTGGTGATAAGATGGCTGGACGCTTCGGTAACAAGGGTGTTGTGGCGAAAGTTCTTCCTGTTGAAGATATGCCATTCCTAGAGGACGGTACGCCAGTTGACGTGGTTTTGAATCCACTTGGTGTGCCGAGCCGTATGAACCTTGGTCAGATTTTTGAAACTCACCTTGGTATGGCAGCACGAGCATTGGGCTACCGCGTAGCAACTCCGTCATTTAACGGTGTTCCAAGTGAGAAGATCTCCGATGAGCTAGAAAAGGCTGGTTTGGCGCGTGACGGTAAGAGTCAATTGTTTGACGGTCGCACCGGTGAACCATTTGAGGAGCGAACAACAGTTGGTGTGATGCACATGATTAAGTTGCACCACATGGTTTCTGACAAGATTCACGCCCGCTCAACTGGTCCATACACGATGGTTACTCAGCAGCCGCTTGGTGGTAAGGCACAAAACGGTGGTCAGCGCTTCGGTGAAATGGAGGTTTGGGCACTGGAAGCTTACGGTGCTGCTGCAACCTTGCAGGAAATGTTGACAATTAAGTCCGACGACGTTTACGGTCGTGCAAAGGCTTACGAGTCAATCATTAAAGACGAGCCGATTGTTGGTCCAAAACTTCCAGAATCCTTCAACGTGTTGGTTAAGGAGCTTCAAGGTTTGGGTCTTCGAGTTGATTTGGTTGACGACGAAGCAACAGTTGATGCTGAACACGTTATTGCTTCGAGCGGTCCGGAAGACAAAACTGTCGCCGCTGACGATGATGACAAGGAAGAAACATACTTGGATGAATCAGATAACATCGGTGAAATTGACGATGGCATGAGCGTGCAAGATATTGATGAAGTAGAAGAAATAAAGGAGGACGCGTAAGATGGCAAATTCTGCATTTAACGCAACGGGCATCAGCGATTTTGACGCGGTTCGTTTGGCGGTAGCTAGCCCAGAAGACATTCTGAAATGGAGCTACGGCGAAGTTTTGAAGCCAGAAACAATTAACTATCGCACACAAAAGCCAGAGCGCGACGGATTGTTCTGTGAGCGAATCTTTGGTCCAGTTAAAGATATTAATCCACACGACTCAAAGCTTAAGGGTGTTCGATCACGCGAAGCTGCTGTCGATAAGAACGGTGAGCTAGTTACTAAATCAATTGTTCGTCGTGAGCGAATGGGCCACATCCAATTGGCAGTTCCAGTTGCGCACATTTGGTTTATGCGCGGCACTCCAAGCGCAATGAGCCAGCTGCTTGGTATGACGGTTCGCAATATTGAGAAAATCGTTTACTTTGCGACTTACGTTATCTTAAGCGTTGACGAAGCAACTCGTGACCAATACTTGGCAGATTTGGAAGCGGAAACTGATTTGGCTCGTAAGGCTATCAAAATCCGTTACGAAAAAATGGCTGAAGAAGATGGCGCTGACGTTAAGCAACTAGCTAAAGAGCAGAGCCGTGAAGTCGAGGAACTAGAAGAATCTTACGTTGGTAAGAAATCTCAATTGGAGAGCTTGAATTTCGGTGCTTTGATCTCAGAGAGCGAATATCGCAACTTGCCAGAAGAATATGACGAATTGATCGAAGTTGGCATGGGCGCCAGCGCAGTCAAGGAACTTTTGGACAATATCGACCTGCCAAAGCTTATCGCTGAATTGACAGAGGAAGCTGAAACTGCGAAAGGTCAGCGACAGAAGAAGTTGCTAAAGCGTTTGAAGATGCTTGAAAGTATGGAATCTGCTGGCATTAAGCCATCAAGTCTATGTATGACCGTTCTGCCGGTGATTCCTCCGGATCTTCGTCCAATGGTGGCGTTGTCTGGTGGCCGATTTGCGACATCTGACTTGAACGATTTGTATCGCCGAATTATCAACCGAAACAACCGCTTGAAGAAGTTGATTGAGCTTAACGCGCCAGAAGTTATTCAGCGCAATGAAAAGCGTATGCTGCAGGAAGCAGTTGACGCTTTGATTGATAATTCAGCATCGCGTGGTCGCGCTGTCAGTTCGACTGGTGGTCGCCGCAGCTTGAAGAGCTTGAGCGATATGCTAAAGGGTAAGCAGGGTCGCTTCCGCCAGAACCTTCTTGGTAAGCGTGTTGACTATTCTGGCCGCTCGGTTATCGTGGTTGGTCCAAAATTGAAGATTAACCAATGTGGTTTGCCAAAACAAATGGCGCTGGAATTGTTCAAGCCATTCGTGATTAGCTGGTTGATTAAGAATGAATTTGCGCACAATATTCGCTCGGCTTCACGTCTAATTGAAGCTGGTGAAGCGGTAGTTTGGGATGCGCTAGATTCAGCAATTGAAGGTAAGTACGTGTTGCTTAACCGCGCACCAAGTTTGCACCGTTTGTCAATTCAAGCTTTCCAGCCAGTTTTGGTTGAAGGAAAAGCTATTCAGTTGCACCCGCTAGTTTGTGCTGGATTTAACGCCGACTTCGACGGTGACCAGATGGCTGTTCACTTGCCGCTATCAAAAGAGGCTCAGGCTGAAGCTCGCGAATTGATGAGCGCAACTGCCAACTTGTTGAAGCCTGCCGATGGTGCACCAGTGTTGCATATTTCTCAGGATATCGTGCTTGGTAACTATTACTTGACTTACGATAAGCCACAAGCTCAGACTGATAATGTCAAAACTTACAGTTCTGTTTACGAAGCAGAAATGGCTTACGACAATGGCGTAATTCAATTGCAAACCCCAATTCGTATCTTTGCGAAAGGTAAAATGCGTGAAACAACTTTGGGTCGCGTCTTCTTCAATGAGATTCTGCCTGAAGATTTCCCATACGACAACAATGTCCAGACTAAGAAGCAGCTTAAGAAGGTGTTGGCGCAAATCTTTAACAAGTATGGCGCCGAGGAAACCGCCAAGATTGCAGACCGCATGAAGGGTCAAGCTTTCCGCTTTGCTACGGTTGCGGCTGTGTCGACTGGTATGACCGACTATGTCCACTTCGAGGAAATCCCTCAATTTGTGGCTGAAGGTGACGCTAAGGCGGCTTTGATTTCTGAGCAATTCGACCAAGGTTTGATTACTGAGGAAGAGCGATACAACTTGACGGTTAGCGCATGGCGAAACGTTGACAATAAGATTACGGCATTCCTGAAAGACCAATTGGCGCACATGGACACCAGTATTTCTATGATGGTCAACTCTGGTGCTCGTGGTGATATTTCCAACGTGAAGTTGGCGAGCGCGATGATTGGTGTTCAGATGGACGCAACCAACCATGAGATTGAGCTTCCAATCCGCAGCTCTTACACGGGCGGTTTGTCTAGCCTTGAAGCCTTTATCGCAACCCGTGGTGCACGTAAGGGTCTTATTGACACGGCTCTTAAGACTGCCGACTCGGGTTACTTGACTCGTCGTTTGGTAGACGTTGCACAAGATGTCTTTACCGTTGAAGACACTGATGGCGATGACGAAGGTTACGCAATTTACCGATCAGAAACCGAAGAGACGATGATTGACTTCTCGAACCGTTTGGCTGGTCGTTATGCTGCTGAAACAATTCCAGGTCACGTCAATAAGAACGAATTGATCACGCGTGAAATCGCAGATTCAATTGATGACGACGAAAGCATTGAAAGCGTTAAGATTCAGTCTGTATTGTCAACAAACAACCTTAACGGTATTCCACAGCGAAGTTACGGTATTGATATGTCGACTGGTAAATTGGTTGGCAATCATCAGCCAGTTGGTGTTATCGCCGCTCAGTCAGTTGGTGAGCCGGGTACTCAGTTGACGCTTCGTACCTTCCACAACTCTGGTGTTGCTGGTGGTGACATTACCCAAGGTTTGCCTCGTGTTGAAGAATTGTTTGAAGCGCGCACACCAAAAGGTCAGGCATTCATTACGGAAGTTGCTGGTTTGGTTGACGTTTGGGAAGATGGCAAGAAGTATATCGTTCAAATTACGCCAGAATCTGGCAAGGTTGAGCGATTGCCATTAGAAGGACGAACCGTTGTGGTTAAGGCTGGCTCAAGCGTTAAGGCTGGCGATGTCTTGGCAACTGGCGAGAGCGACACTCGACCTTTGATCGCGCCATTTGACGGTGTGATTGAGTCGGCTGAGGATACTTTGGTGATCGCGGCAGAGGCTGCTTCGCCAACTCGTTATGAAATCCCAGGCAATATGCAGTTGGTCGTTAAGGCAAACGATATTGTTGAAGCTGGTGATCGATTGACGACTGGATCGTTGAACTTGCACGATTTGATGCGACTTAAGGGTGTTGAGGCAACTCAGCGCTACATCATCAACGAAGTTCTGCGAATTTACGCCGCTCAGGGTCAGGACGTGGCTGACAAGCACTTGGAGATTATTGTTCGCCAAATGTTTAGTCGCGTGCAAATCGAAGATGCTGGTGATAGCGAATTCGTGACTGGCGACATCGTTTCTAAGGCCGCCGTGGTCAATGCGAATAAGCAATTGGCTGCTGAAGGTAAGAACTTGATTAGCTACACGCAATTGCTACTCGGTATCACGAAGGTGTCAATCTGGAGCGACTCATGGCTATCAGCTGCGTCCTTCCAGGATACTACTCGCGTCTTGATTAACGCCGCCGTATCTGGTCGAGCCGACCACTTGCACGGTTTGAAGGAAAACGTCATCATCGGACGCAAGATTCCAGTAGGAACTGGTGCTGTCGAAGAAGGCAAAGAACTCGAAACACCGAGCGAAGACGAATTCGTCGAAGAAGAAGTTGCTGCTTAATAAGTAGGCTTCGTAACTACAGAAACCGCCTCAATTCCGGGGCGGTTTTCTATTGATTATTTACAAGAAAGGTTGTATAATACGCATACACTAAATGAAGATGAAATGTTCAGCTTGATTGTTAAGAAATGGAGATTCGATTGTGGGCGAATTATTTATAGCCAAGACTATGCCTGAAAAGGATTGGAGTCAAGTGTCAAAGCCAAATGGCTGGGGCGATGTTGCTTGCGAGCGAATCATAACAGATAACAATTTGGGTGTTTATGTAGCCGATGCTCGTCAAGGAGATGCTAACGGGAAAGCTACGATAATCTTGCCTCAGTGGTCTGATGGCACGCTACATAATCCATTGTCTCAGGAGCGGGCAAAAGCCACTGCGGCTATAGAGGGTGGTGTGGCGCTATATGTAGATAACCCAGGTGTAGAAATTGATCTTCCGAATATGAGTGAAGATATAAAGCAGGCACTTCTGTCAGGGGATTTTAAGCCTGGCGCCATAAAACAGTGGGATGCTATTGCTCAAGGGTTGGATTATGCTGGTCTGGATTTTGATTCAGTTAGTCGCGTTCTGGGGGCGTCGCTTGGAGCTCACGTTGCGTCGGCTATTGTGCGTACCGCACCGGAAGAAGTTCATCTGGAGCGGATGGACTTGTGGGAGACGGCTGGACTTGATAAAGAAAATAATTTTTTACAGTTTGCTGCCAATTTTATGATGCACGGCGGTGACGGGTACGCGGATATATTGAAGAATAATCCCGAATGGGTTGCTTTAAGAGGTATTAATGGAGCGAAGAGTCTGGCTAAGCTTGCGATTCGTCGAACGGCTGGACTGTTTTATTATCCGTGGGCTATTAATCGTCATGATATCGGAAATACGATTATTGAGGCTAAGAATAGAAAAAACCCAGCAATTGACGGAGATACTGCTTTAACTATCTTAAACGGCACAGAAAGTAAAGTCAGTCCAAGCGAATTTAACGATCGTTTAGCGTTGCGATTGGCGGAGAGCGGACTTCGAGTTGTTAGACTGATGTCTGAAGGTGGCGTGCATGCGTCGCAGGATAATATCGGATGGTGGACGGAGACGGAGCAATATTCTGAGCCTGAAGCTGTGTAGTTATCCTGTGTTTTTGTAGACAAAATCCTTATATTCTGGGTAGATATTTGACGTCAAGTGTGTTATAATTCCTCTCAGAGTTTCCTCTTTTCGGAGTGCGCGGTGGTTTGAATGTGTACAGACTGCAATCTCGGCGGAAAAGGTATAGACACGGAGAGGAGTTGCTGAATCCAAACCGTAAGGCAAATTGCCATAATTAGTTAATCAACCAAGGAGAAATTGGATGCCAACAATCAACCA
>CALHZJ010000016.1 GCA_938041005.1 uncultured Candidatus Saccharibacteria bacterium
TTATATATTTACAAACCAATCATCGTCAAATTAATCTTACCGCGCTCGTCAATTCCAGTGATTTTCACGCGAACGGTTTGCCCTTCTTTCACGACATCAGTCACTTTTTCAACTCGACGTTCCGCCAATTTCGAAATATGAACCATTCCGTCAACACCAGGAAGTATATTCACAAACGCGCCAAAATCTTTAATACCGACAACTTTACCTTCGTAGATCTTGCCGACCTCTGGTTCCTCAACCAGACTCTTAATCCAGTTCATAGCCTTTTCAATCAACGCGCCGTCTGGGCTAGCCACAGTAATCAAACCATCTTCCTTAATATCAATCTCAGCGCCAGTTTCCGAAGTAATCTTATTGATCGTCTCACCACCCTTACCGATAATCACACCAATCTTATCCTGATCAATCTTAATCTTCTCAATTCGTGGCGCATATGGACTAAGCGATTCACGAGGCCCTGGAAGCACACTAAGCATATGTTCCAAAATATGTGCGCGACCTGCTTTACTCTGCTCAATCGCTTGACGCAATACCGCCACTGGCAAGCCATGAACCTTCATATCCATTTGAAGAGCTGTGATACCCTTTGAAGTTCCAGTTACCTTAAAGTCCATATCGCCAGCAAAGTCCTCAGCGTCAGCAATATCACTCAACACATACGGAGTATCGCCGTCCATCATCAATCCCATCGCAATTCCACTCACTGGAGCCGAAATTGGCACGCCAGCATCCATCAACGCCAAGCAGCTAGAACAGGTCGCCGCCATCGAAGTCGAACCGTTCTGGCTCATAATCTCAGTAACTGAGCGAATAGCGTATGGGAAATCCTCTTCAGTTGGCAAAACTGGAAGCAAAGCACGTTCCGCCAAATATCCGTGACCAATCTCACGTCGACCTGGACTACCCATTCGCTTGACCTCGCCAACCGTATAGCCCGGCGCATTGTAATGATGCATATAACGTCGCTCACCGTCGGTAATTTCCATAGTGTCAATCAACTGCGAATAACTCAGTGGCGCCAAAGTCACAATATTCATTCCTTGAGTCACGCCACGTGTAAACAAACTGGAACCGTGAGCGCGCGGTAAGAATCCAACTTCCGAGCTGAGCGGACGAATCTCGGTCAATTGCCGACCATCAGGACGAACTCGTTCAGCAACAATTCCCCGGCGAACATCTTTATGCAGAGCCAAAGTGAACGCTTCATCGTAATCGCCACGAACCTCGCTATATTCTTCCTCGTCCAGTCCCAATTTTTCCGCCATTGCCTCATGGAACTCAGCGCGAATTTCGCTAATCATTTCATTGCGCTCTGGATATGGACGACGAATTTTCTCACCAAATTTCCCATCAGCCCACGCGTTAACCGTTTGCTGAATTGATTCATCTGGCAAAATTAAATCGTATTCCTGCTGTGCTGGCGCAACTTTTTCCGCCAATTCGCATTGCAAGGCAATTGCTGGCTGCATCATCTGGTGAGCCCACGCCATCGCATCAACAATTACATCTTCCGAAACTTCTTTGGCGCCAGCTTCGACCATTGTTATACCACTTTCAATACCAGCCACAACCAAATCAAGATCCGACTTTTCGCGCTCTTCTGGAGTCAAGAAAGCCTTAAATTCGCCATTTACTCTACCCACGCGCAAACCAGCCACTGGACCATCAAACGGCGTACCAGTTAACATTAACGCACTAGACGCAGCGATCATCGCAATTACATCTGGTCGGAAACTCGGATCCATGCTCAAAACAGTCGCGACAACTTGAATTTCCTGTCGATAGCCCTTCGGGAAAAGCGGACGAATCGGACGATCAATCAATCGACCAATCAACACAGCTTCATCGCTCGGGCGACCTTCACGCTTGATAAATCGGCTGCCAGAAATCTTACCTGCAGCATAAAACTTTTCTTCGTAATCAATTGACAATGGAAAATAATCCAATTGCACTGGACGCGAGCTAACCTGAGCGCTACCCAAAACTACAGTATCGCCATAGCGCACCAAAACGCTACCAGTCGTCCTAAAGCCGACGCGATTCACTTCTAAAGTCAGCGGCCGACCACAAAAATCAGTGGTAACACTAAAAATCTCCTTGCCGCTTGGATTGATAATACTCATAAAGAGCTCCTTTCTTGCGGTAGTAACAGGGATGAAATTACTTGGCAATTTAGTCGTCTCATCTCTATCACTTCCGCGTTACAAATTGCTCCTTATATTATACTAAAACCTCAGCCCAAACGCCAGCCGCGAGCGCGGTTAGCATGACCTTATTAACAGACGAGTGTGCTATAATTTATTCATGTCACTTCATCTAGATTCAGTAAAAAATCGCCAGAAAAGCTGGAAAAGCTACATCTTAACTATAATCGCAATCTTAATGATTCTTGGCGGAGTTTATTTGCTTGCTCTCATCGGCACGCCCCTAATTTTGTCACAAAACATCAACCCAAAAGACAACTACACCACTCAGCTCATCACTAAAACTGAGAATAAAATTACCGAAAACCGACTTTATATACCGAAAATCGATATAAATCTGCCTTATAGTACTGGCGGCGCCGAGACAATGGAGCATGGTGCGTGGTGGCGTAAACCAGAAAACGGCAATCCAAAAGATGGCGGCAATTTTGTCTTATCTGCACACCGTTTTATTATGGGCCTAACTCCTCAGCAGACGCTCAGAAAATCGCCTTTTTATAATATTGATAAATTGACTGTCGGCGATGAAATTATCATTGACTATAACGGCGTGCGTTACAATTACGTCATCAGCGAAAAACAAAGCGTTAAACCAGATGCCGTGGAAATCGAACAGCGCACAGATCAGCCGCAATTAACTCTTTATTCCTGCACTTTGGGCGGCGCAAACGACGGACGAGATGTGATTATCGCCAAATTGAAAAAATAGCCAGAACAACAAAAATCCCCTTTTCGTCAAAGGGGATTTAAGCAGTTTTTAACGTAAATTATTTACGCAAACCTAATTTGGCAACAACTGCTTTGTAAGACTCAAAATCAGTTCGCTCCAAATATTTCAGCAAACGCTTGCGCTTACCAACCATTTGGATCAAGCCGCGACGAGCCATGAAGTCGTGCTTATTCGCCTTCAAATGCTCCGTGACTTCTTTGATACGAGCCGTCAAAACTGACACCTGAGCCTGTGGGCTACCGACGTCGTTTTTATTGACCTGAGTCAAAGCAATTGCTTTCGCTTTATTCTCTTTGCTAATCATAGCTCTGTAATTATACCAAGCTTCTCTGTTTTTTGCAATTAGCTAGTAATTCCAAAGTCCGCCAGAGTCTTTGCTGCGTCAATAGAATAGTCCGCTATTTTCGTTCGGCGCAAATTCTCACAATACGCGCCCGTCCCTAGTTTCTCGCCAATATCAACCGCTAACGTTCGGATATAAGTTCCGCTTGAAACGTGAGTTCTGATCTTTAATTTGGGATATTCGTATGCCAATAACTCCAATGAGTAAATTTCTATCACACGCTTAGGAATCTCAACTTGCTTACCTTCGCGCGCCAATTTATACGCTCTTTCGCCGTTAATTTTTATTGCACTAAAAATCGGCGGCGTCTGCTCAATTTTTCCCACAAATTGGCTAATCACTTTCCGAACTTCCTCCAGACTCGGCTCATAATCAGACGCATCAGTAATTTCGCCTTCTGGATCACCCGTCGAACTATTCTTGCCCAGAATAATTTCCGCCTCGTACCACTTATCTAACTTAGTGAAAGTTTCAGCTTCGCGGCATTTCTTTCCAGTCACAATAATCATTAGCCCAGTAGCAAACGGATCAAGCGTACCTGTGTGACCAACCTTCACCTTCTTTCCCGCCTGATTAGATAAAACTCGCCGCAAGCGTGCCACCACCCCAAAGCTAGTCATTCCCTGAGGTTTGTCTATGAGAATCACTTCGTCCATCAACTATTGTCCTGGGATGTGGAATTGCGCTGGATTGAAGTCTGCGTTTTGAGTTGGCTGAGTTGGCATCGCGGTGATCGGCGCAGGCGCTGGAGCTTGCGGAGCGGCTACTGGCTCAGGAGCCACCCCTAGCGGTGCAATCTGTGGCAATCCATTTACATCAACACCTGTAGGCGCTGGTGGCATTGGTGGCAAAGCGCCGAAATCTGGCATTGCTGGCGGCATTGGCAAATCGAAACCTGGAATACTATTTTCAGGATTTGTTATTGCTGGCTCAATTGGTGCAACCGGCTGACTCGGAGCTGGCGCTACTGGATTATTCAATTGATTCGTGTCGTTGGTAATTGCCGAAATAATCGACTCTTCAGATTGCGGCGCAACAGGTATCGTCGACAATTTTTGCTCAGCGGCGTTAGTTGTCGCGAACGGGTCAATCTTCGGTGGTTCATCAGACGCGCCCATAGCCGCATTTAACGGAGTATTGCCAAACGACGGCGTATTATCACCCACATATTTACCGTGCGTTAAGATGGTTTTATTTTGATCGCTAGCCAATTCCCTAATCTTATCCTCGGCAGCCTGTGTAGTCGTTGCGTTCAGGGTGCCACCCATCAGCGGAGTTTCCTCAAAAGAAAGTTCGCCCTTTGAAACTATTTTTTCACTCGGCTTTTCTTCCTCAACTTGTGACTCCTCCTTTATTGGCTCAATTTTAGCCAATTTCTCTTCAGCAATCCTAGCAGACTCTTCTTGCTTTTCCTTCGCTGTTTGTTCAGCCACTTCATCAACATCGCCCTTCTTTTCGTGACTAATCGACAAAGTTCCGTCCGCGTGTACAGTTTCCTCATCTTTCTCCGCTTCTTCAGTCTTATCCTCTGAAGCTTCTTCTTTTTCTGGAGATTTTTCTTCGATCTTTTCAATCTTCTGTGGCTCGTCCTCTACTTCGCTCTCTGCGATCTTTGAAACCACCAATTGCTGATTTGCGCCGGCCGCCATAAGTTCTGCGGCCGTAGTCATAACCTTTGATGATGTATTTCCATTACTAAACCTCTCAGTTACCGCCACAATTCCCGTAAGCAAAGCCGTTGCCATCTGCTCGTCCAGAGTTACCTTCGGCGTCTTCAGATCATCAAGAAGCTCAACAACCATTTCACTCACACCACTTGCGTTAGATTCGTGCCAATCAACAGAGCCCAGACCACTCTTTACGTCGCCCGCCGTTATAGCCACAACCGTAGCATCGTGCAAAATTTTACCGTGCGCAGTCAAAGCCGTATCAATACTTTCACTATTTTCAACATTTAGCGCCAAAACCAACTCAACGTTATAATCGCCCTGTGAAAATTCCAAGTCTTTATCGGTAATTGTCGTACGATATGGCGTAATAAAAATCTTCACCGCGTCATCAACAACTTTATAGCGTAAATGATCAGCCTTCTCTTTATCCAGGGCAATAATAAAATCACGTAAAGAATCTGCGGTCTGCTCAAACGTCTTATCAGGATTCAAGAACGTAATTGCTGGCGGAATGTCGCCGCTAAACACAGCCGTAGCGTGCTTCCCTAGTTTATTGAGGAAAATCGTCAATCCTAATGCTGCCGACAATTCGTCGACTGACGGGCTAGAACTCACCGTCACTAAAATATTAGTTACATCCTTGATGCTCTGGATTACTTTTTGCTTTGCTGATCCGTTTGACATGATTTTTCCTATGTTTGTTTTTTGTAATTACGCTTGGCATCACTATACCATAAGCAGTACCATAAAGTCAATATCTAAGCCACCTCTTTACAATTTATGCTATTTTCTGTATAATTCTTCCTGATTAGCGATACAAATCTATAGAGGTAAAGGAGAAACATGCCAATCATCAAATCCGCCATCAAGCGTGCTAAACAAACCTTAAAGCGCCGCGAGCGAAACATCAGCATTAAAAAAGACATTAAGACTGCTGTTAAAGCTTTCTCTGCAGAACCAAGCGCAAAAACTCTTGCTGCAGCACAAAGCGAAATCGACACCGCTGTTAAAAAAGGCTTGATTAAGAAAAACACTGCTGCTCGCCGAAAGAGCGCATTGAGCAAAATTGCTAAAAAAGCAGGCGTTACATTAGAAGCTGCTAAAAAACCAGCCGCAAAGCCAGCAACAGCTAAGAAAACTGCCGCTAAAAAAGCTCCAGCAAAGAAGCCAGCTGCTAAGAAATCTGAAAAATAATCTGTAAAGATTACTAGAAAATACCCCGGAATTAACTGGGGTATTTTTATTTAACATCAGTCGATTAATCGACTCGCCAATTTATATACCTGTTTAATTTCTCTGCTCTCTAATTTCCAGCTACTGAGTTCCATTTTAATCAACTCTGGAAATTTCTTACTAATATCCCTCAAAGAATTGCCAACTGATTTTCTAACATACTCACTGGAATCTTCTTTTAATGCTGCAATTCGTCTGATAGCTTCATTCGGATTATCTTTGAAATATGGTCTGCTCGTCCATATTCTAAGTCCCTCTGTAACTGCTCTCCTCGTACTAGGATTATTGTTTTTTAACCATTCATCAATTATTGGAAGTGCTTTTTCATATCCTATTTTCTTGCAAAATTCATCAAATGCCTTTGCCAATACTTCCTGAACTCTCCAATTATCATCTTTGGAAACTTCATCTCGCATAAATGCTAAAACATCATCTTGTTCTGATAGATATCCAAAAATAAATACACCGTACATCCTTACTTGATATGTGTTAGATTTATAAGCTAAAAATGCCAAGCTCTTAGCATATTCTTTATCATTGGATTTATAATCAGTAAAGGCTCTTTTTTCTTCCTCTTTGAAGCCATTTTCAATTAAAGAAAATTCCTTTTCTAAACTGGCAATATATTCTTTTACACAAATATCATCCATAAGACCCAGCAACTTCCCTATCCCTTGGTATATTTTCCAATTCCAACCAGTGCCGCCTCCACAAGCAACCACGGATTTACAGAAGTCGTTTTCATTTGCAAGTCCGCCCGAAGTAGCGCGTCATTTATCCTTTTCAGTTTTTTCTTATCGACACCTTTTGCTGAAGATGCCAATTTTCGTAAAACATACGGATTAGCTGAAAAATCCGCAGCCACCAACTTACTGTCGCCGTCAGCCAAAACCAATGCCGTCAAGTTAGTTGCCTGCGAGGCAAGCAATCCCATTGTCTGATAAGCACCTTCCGCTCCACTTTCCGACTCCAAATAGCTAATTATATCGTGAACCTTATCATAATCACCCGCCAGCGCCGAAATAAACAAATCAAACACATTTTCCGTCCTCGCCAAAGGTATAAAGTTGTCAATTAAATCATCCGTCACTTTTTCTGCCAGCGCCAATTGATCCAAAAAATTGCTCAGTCGCAACTGATCAAATCCCAAACGATCAACAATTATCTCCGCTTGATGATTCGTTAATTCACACCCACGAGCCTTCGCCTCCGCTACGCACCACTTTAAAAGCTGCGGTTTTTGACGATCACTAAGCGGTGAAAATTCCTGAACTTTGGCATTTTTCTGCAGCCACTTATACGTTTTCGTTCGCTTATCAATTTTATCTTCCACCAAAATAATCGTCCTGTCATCATCAAACTTCATACCTGGAAGTTGCGACCAGACCTCAGAATTTTCGCCTAGTTTTGAAATCAAATACACCGACGAGTTCATAAACAGCGTCTGCCCAATTGCTATTTCCTGCATTCCAGCCAGCGTTAAATCTTCGCCATCATGTCGCGCCGCTTTTTCGTTGCCGATCAGCTTAGCAATTGCTTGTCGTTTCTCGAATTCGTTTTCACCGTAAAAAAGGTAAATCACTTCGCCTCCACTTGGCAAACTGGACAAATATGCGTACCGCGTCCAGAAACCTTCATCTTTACAATATCTTGATCAGGATGTCGATGGCACGGCTGACCTTCCCGACGAAATACGTGCGCAAACGACAGATAATTGCCTTTTCTACCTTCAGCGTCAACATAATTTTTATCCGTCGAGCCGCCCTGATCAATACTCAATTGTAAAATCTGACGCAGTTCGTTAAACAAATCTTCCAATTGGTCATCACTAACATTTTTGACGCGCGTCTGAGGGTGGATTTTTGCAGCCCACAGAGCTTCATCGGCATAAATATTACCAACTCCAGCGATCACCGACTGATCAAGAAACGCTGGCTTTATCATCGAATTTTGCCGACGACGAATTCGCTTAATAAAGTCACCCGCTTCAGTTTTTTTATCGAGCGGTTCCGGCCCAACTTTCTGCATAAATGGCAAATTTTCTATCTCATCAGTCGGCATCAATTTCATCCAGCCAAACTTACGCTGATCATTGAAAAACAGACGCGAACCATCCGTAAAATCAATTTGCACTCGTGTCGATCTATCCGGCAATTCACCGATCAAACTATCATTCGGATGACCGCCAGCAAAACTATTAGCCCCACGAAAAATCAATTGCCCAGTCATCTTAAGATGTATCACCAGCGAATAACGCGTATCAAGATCAATCATCAGCACTTTTGCACGACGTCGCACCGCCGTTACATGCGCACCGTATAAAAATTGCTGAACGTCAGGGGGTGAATTCGGAAAGCTTTTTGGCGAATCAAATACCGTCGCTCGCACAACAGCCTGACCTGGCAGCAAATCCGCCAAACCGCGACGAACTGTCTCAACTTCGGGTAGTTCTGGCATTCGGCAAGTCCTACAGCTTAAATAAAGCTTCTTCTTGACTTAGTCCAATTCCAGCCGCCA
Organism: uncultured Candidatus Saccharibacteria bacterium; assembly: GCA_938041005.1. GTDB lineage: Bacteria > Patescibacteriota > Saccharimonadia > Saccharimonadales > Saccharimonadaceae > Nanosynbacter. The sequence continues at coordinate 8,701 of CALHZJ010000016.1, forward strand.
TTTTCTTGCCGTCAGGAATTTGCTTCAAAAACATATCCAAAATCTCGTTCACGTTAGCTTGCGCCGAACCTTTAGAGCCGCTACAATCCGACGTCCACAAACTCTTCACAACGGAATTGTCCTTCAAAGTTTCGAATTTGTAAATTTTACCGCTAGCACAAATTCCCCGCAAATCATTTTGCTGTTCAGTCAGCGGCGTGCCTTCCATCATTTTTCGCTTATCAAGCGCATAAACCAGCTCCGTATAAGCCCTGTTGTTATTGTCCAATTTTTTCTCTGCAATCGGCTTATCCAAATAACCCTCGTACGTCGTCATTTCGCGAGATTCTGGCGAAATAGTGATGCTGTATGAGCGGAAATTCTCGTTCGCTACAATTGGCCCGCGCACTGTCAATCGAACCGCACTTCCCACGTCCGTCGACAACAAAGCAACTTGTCCTACGTTAACATTCTGATCCGTTGTTTGACCTGAATCGCTTTTGCCAAATAATGCCCGACCAATCGCAATAACCGCTGCTACCGCCACAACCGTGATAACAATAACCAGCAAAATTGGTACAAATCGAGAAAATGAATTTCGTCGTTGAGTGTATTTCATGGCGTAATTATACCATATTTTCTACACTTCACCCCAATTTACGCCCGTACCGACATCTACTTTCAATTTAATCGGCAATTCTAGACAAACGCCTTCCATTTCCGCTTTCATAATCTCGCTAACTTTCTGGACGTCTTCGGGTTTGCATTCCACCAAAATCGAATCATGAACTTGTAAAATCGCATCAGCCAAGCCCGACAATTTATCCTCCAGCCGAATCATTGCCAATTTCATCAAATCCGCTTCCGTGCCTTGAATCGGCATATTCATCGCAGCTCTTTCCGCCGAAGATCGCACCATAAAATTGCTCGATTTTACATCAGGCGTTGGTCGTCGCCTGCCAAAATACGTTTCAACAAATCCCTGTTCTCGCGCTTGAGTTAGAATTTTATCCAAATACTGACGAATCGGTTTTCGCACCTCAAAATAATGATCAATAAACTTTTTCGCCTCTGTAAATGACATTCCCGTAGCCGCCGCCAAACCGTGCGGGCTCATTCCGTAAAGTACACCAAAATTGATCACTTTCGCTGCTCGACGCTGAGATTTGCTCACTTCGTCAATCGATATTCCATATGTTTCCGCCGCCGTTTTTGCGTGAATATCAACATCGCTATTAAAGTCTTCAATCAACTTCTCATCGCCCGCCAACACAGCCGCCAACCTCAATTCAAATTGCGAATAATCCGCACCGACAAAAACTTTGCCATCACTCGGAACAAACGCCTGGCGAATTTTCCTACCCAGTTCAGTCCGCACCGGAATATTCTGTAAATTCGGATTCGTACTGCTCAGCCGCCCCGTGCTGGTTACATCCTGATTGAATGTAGTGTGAATTCGCCCATCAGTCGCCATCAATTTTGGTAACGCCTCAATGTACGTGCTGATCAATTTGGTCAATTCTCGATATCGCTCAATCAACTCGACAATCGGATGTTGTCCGCGTAATTTATCCAGCTCTTTCTGACCTGTTGAATATCCAGTTTTTCCCTTTTTTATGCCCGCGGTTGGTAATTGCAATTTGGTAAACAAAACCTCAGAAAGTTGCGCTGGACTAGACGCGTTAAACTCGTATCCAGCCATGGAATACATTTGTTGTTCAAGCTCGCTAACCTCCGCCGCCAGCTCATCGCCCATCTGTTTTAATAGCGTATCATCCAACTTCATCCCGCGTTTTTCCATCTGGAATAGCGCCCAAATTACTGGAAAATCAAACTCGTAAGCCACACGCGCAATTTGTGAATTATTCGACATGTAAACTTTTTGTTCACGATAAATTTTATGCAAGCGAGCCAATTGATAAGGCGCGGAATTGTCGTCAGAAAAATCACCAGACAGCGCATTCAAGCTACGATCACGCTTCAGCGGATCAATCAAAAACGCCGCCTGCCCAACATCCCAAACTTCGTGAAAACGCACCGCCACGCCATAATTATCCAATACGTGATACAACTGCTTGACATCCGCCGCGATCACAATTCCCTGCGCCAATAATTGCCACATAGATTGACTAATTTCATCAATTTTCGCCGTCCACGCTGACTCAGGGTTCGAGCTTATGTAAATTACGTCAGGCTCCGACGAATCGATATATATTATATTTTCCGCCTCAAACATCGGCATATCGGGCAATTTTTCAATTCGCGGAATATCCAACTTCGGTTCTTCTTTTTTCTCATTTTCCGCCATTTGCATTGTTTTTGGCAATCGTCCAATCAGCGAATTAAACTCCAACTTCTGCAGAATTTCCGTTACTCGCACAAAATCGCAATCATTAACATCCGCCACATCCCAATCCAGCTCAATCGGCGCGTCCGTCCAAATTTCCGCCACTTGCTTGGTCAAATATGCCGACTCGCGACCATTTTCCAACTTCGTTCGCAAAGCGCCTCTTTGCTCGTCCAGATGCTCATAAACTCCGTCCAGAGTTTCATATTCTTGCAATAATTTCACCGCTGTTTTCTCACCAATTCCCGGCACTCCCGGCAAATTATCACTTGAATCGCCCTTTAGCGCTTTCAAATCTAAAAATTGCTCCGTCCGAATTCCGTATTTTTCTTCAAAGTGTTCCGCCGTAAATTCCTCGATATTCCTTAAGCCATTTTTCATGGCGTAAACTTTGGTCATCGGTGATATCAATTGCAATGCGTCCAAATCCGACGTTATCAAGCACGTTTCAATTCCGCGAGATTCCGCCTGCCTGGCAAACGCACCCATAATATCGTCCGCCTCGTAATCATCAATTTCATAAAGCGGCCAACCAAACGCATCAAGCAACTCGTGTAAAATCGGTATTTGCTGATAAAAGTCATCTGGCGCTGGCTTGCGACCAGCTTTATATTCTGGATATAATTCCCGTCGCTTGCGAATGTTCGTGCCTCGTTTATCCCAAGCTACCGCCACATAATCCGGCTCTAATTTCTTAATCAGCTCAATTGCCAAACTGACAAATCCATACACACCACCAGTCGGAGTTCCGTCAGCCATCGACAATCCCGGCATAGCATAATAACCTCGGTAAAACACCGACTTTCCATCAATAACCACTAGACGCTTCATACT
>CALHZJ010000017.1 GCA_938041005.1 uncultured Candidatus Saccharibacteria bacterium
TTCCATAATACTTATCACAAACATACTCTCTATTTGGAAGAATGTCAACAAATTGTTAAAATTAGTACATGGCACAACCATACGCAAAAATTATCGCCCTGGTTGGATTGGCGGGCAGCGGCAAAAGTTCGGCTGTCGAATATTTGACAGAAAAAGGATTTCCAAAAATTTACTTCGGTGGCGTTATTTATAAAGCCATGGACGAGGCTGGAATTGAAAAAACTTGGGACAATCAACAACAATTTCGCGAAGAAATTCGTCGCCGCGAGGGCAAAGATTTCGTAATCAAACGCGTCATAAAAAACATCCACGATTTAATAAACGCTGGGCAAAACAAAATCGTTTTGGACGGATTATACACTTGGAGTGAATATAAACTCCTTAAGCACGAATTTCCTGGACAAGTTGTCGTTATTGCTATTGTTACACCGAAATACCTCCGTTATCAACGAATGGCTAAGCGCATAGAGCGCCCAATGCAACCACACGAAGTCGATCAGCGCGACTGGTCAGAAATCGAGAATTTGGAAAAAGGCGGACCAATTGCTATTGCTGATTATTTCATCATTAATGACGGCAGCCTCGAGCAATTACATCAAAAAATAGACGCCGCAACTCACGACGCCCATTTTTGTAAATCGCCCGAACAGTGTTAATTAATCCAGATATTCGTAAAGTTTTTTCGCGTCTTTGTGCTTGCGAAGTTTTGCTAGTGCCTTAGCTTCAATCTGGCGGATTCGCTCACGCGTAACCGCAAATTCCTGACCAACTTCTTCCAAAGTGTGATTTTTCCCATTGTCCAAACCAAAACGCATTCGAACAATTTTCTGCTCGCGATCACTCAAACTTGATAGAATTTCCTGAACTTGCTCTTTTAATAATTGATTTGAAGCGGAATCTTCTGGTGAAACCGTATCTTCGTCAACGATAAAATCTTGCAAAACTGAGTCGTCATCTTCACTATCACGTCCAACGCCAGCATCCAAAGAAGAAATGTCTTGCTTGATCTTAATGACATATTCAATTTTCTCTGGCTCCATGTCCAATTCTTTAGACAATTCCTCAATTGTCGGCTCACGGTTCAATTCCTGAGTCATTCGTCGCTGAGTACGCAGCAATTTATTGATCGTTTCCACCATGTGAACTGGAATACGAATCGTTCGCGCCTGATCAGCAATCGCACGCGTAATTGCCTGGCGAATCCACCAAGTTGCATAAGTCGAAAACTTGAATCCCTTATCCGGATCAAATTT
>CALHZJ010000018.1 GCA_938041005.1 uncultured Candidatus Saccharibacteria bacterium
GGTGAGACAGACAGGAAGATGATGAGAATAGCCGCAACTTCAATATTTACGCCTGCTTTGGTCAAAAACTCGCCAGCGTAGAAACCTAGATAAACGAATGCTGACGACCAAAGAAATCCACCGATAAGATTGAAAGTTAAGAATGTTTTATAGTGCATTTTACTGGCGCCGGCAACGATTGGGGCGAAGGTTCTTACGATTGGTACAAATCGAGCCAGGACGATTGTCGCCGAGCCGTGTTTGTAATAAAACTTTTCTGTTTGCTCCAAATATTTTTTCTTGAAGAATCGGGAATTTTCTTTTTCAAACAGCTTACGCCCAACTTTGTGACCGAAACTATAACCAACACTGTCGCCCAGCACTGCCGCCGCAAAAACCAAAAGCGCGAAAATGTGAATGTCAATGTGTAGAATGTTCTGCTGAACCATATATCCAGCAGTGAAGAGTAGGCTGTCGCCGGGTAAGACAAAGCCGATTAGTAGACCAGATTCTGCGAAAACTACTAATAAAATTGCGAATACGCCAAAGCTAGTTATCAAGTGAATAAAAGATTCCATGCCTTAATTATAGCATGATTGGCGTATGCAGATTGGGCTATTCTTCAATAAATCCGCCAGATTGCCGCGCCCATAATTTCGCGTAAACACCGCGTTTTTTATTGATGAGTTCATCGTGTGATCCATCCTCGACAATTTTCCCATTTTTCAAAACAATTATACGGTCCAGCTTAGCAATCGTAGACAAGCGATGCGCAATGACAATTGAGGTTCGATTCTCCATCAACGTTTCCAGAGATTTTTGAATCAACGCTTCTGACTCAGAATCTAGCGCTGAAGTTGCCTCGTCGAGGACTAGAATTGGCGCATCTTTTAGGATTGCCCTAGCAATTGCAACTCGTTGTCGCTGTCCGCCAGATAATTTAATTCCGCGCTCGCCAACCATTGTGTCAAAACCGTCTTTAAGTCCAACGATAAAATCGTAAGCGCCAGCTTTTTTGGCAGCTTCCTCAATTTCTGCGTCCGTTGCATCAGGTCGACCGTAAGCGATGTTTTCGCGTACGGAGCGGTGGAATAGTAATGGCTCTTGCGGTACGTAAGCGATTTTGGCGCGCAAACTTGCTTGGGTGACTTCGGAAATATCTTGTCCATCAATGGTAATTTTTCCCGAGTCAATATCAGCGAAGCGTAATAGCAATTTGGTGAGTGTAGTTTTTCCAGAACCGCTCGTTCCAACCAAACCTATTTTTTCGCCCGGTTTAATCTCCAGAGAAAA
>CALHZJ010000019.1 GCA_938041005.1 uncultured Candidatus Saccharibacteria bacterium
TTAACCAGTCCACCTCAGTTAATCCAGCAGAAAATCGAACAAAAAATGTATTCACTGATGAGCAAAAAGCAGCCCTCCAGGTCATCGAAAATCTCCATTCCGGAACAGCGCTTTTATACGGCGTAACTGGCTCAGGAAAAACCCTAGTGTATATAGAAGCCGTTAAACAAGCCTTAAAAGAAGAGCGGTCGTCAATAATTTTAGTCCCCGAAATTGCCCTAACTTCACAACTGGTTGCTGAGCTTTCCGCTCATCTGCCAAATGTTATAGTTACCCATTCCAAACAAACCGAAGCTCAACGATATGCAATCTGGAAAAGAGTCATCAGCTCAAACGATCCAGTAGTGATAATCGGTCCACGGTCTGCCCTTTTTGCGCCCGTGCAACAACTTGGACTTGTGGTAATTGATGAGTGTCATGAACCGAGCTTCAAGCAGGAGCAATCCCCTCGATATTCAGCCCTCCGCGTCGCCTCAGTTCTTACAAATCAACATCGCGGCAAGCTAATTTTAGGTAGCGCCACTCCAGCAGTTGCCGACTATTACGTTGCAAAAAAATCAAACACGCCAATCATTACAATGACAAAACCAGCAAGACCAGACACCGTTCGCCCCAACGTGGCGCTGGTCGATATGACAAAGCGCAACAATTTTACTCAACATCAATTCATCTCTGACCCACTTCTGAAATCTATAAACACAGCATTATCAAAAAACGAGCAAGTTCTTATTTTTCATAATCGACGCGGCACAGCATCAATCACATTATGTGATAACTGCGGCTGGCAGGCTGGTTGTCCACGCTGTTTTATTCCGCTCACTCTGCACGCGGATAGTCATAAATTGTCATGCCACATTTGCGGTTTTTCGACCAAAGTTCCTACTAGTTGCCCTGAATGTAAAAACGCTGACATCATTCATAAAGGTATCGGAACTAAGCGAATTGAAGACGAATTACAGAGGTTATTCCCGAATAAAAAAATTGCTCGATTTGATAAAGACACCGATTTGAAAGCTACCGTGGACGAGCGTTATGATGAACTGAAAAATGGCGAAATAGATATAATTATCGGCACGCAAGTTATCGCCAAAGGGCTAGATTTGCCACATTTAACAGTCGTCGGAGTCGTTCAGGCTGACACCGGACTTTCTCTCCCTGACTATTCATCGCCCGAACGAACATTTCAATTGCTCGCCCAAGTCGTCGGCCGCGTCGGCAGGTCAAGCACGCCAACAGAAGTTGTCGTCCAGTCATACCAACCAAGTCACCCATCCATCACAAACGGACTATCTCAAAACTATACAGAATTTTATCAAAGAACCATATCTCAACGACAAAAAACCAACTTTCCACCTTTCACTTACTTATTAAAATTAACCTGCGTTTATAAAACTGAAGCCGCCGCCATAAGGAACGCGAAAAAATTGTCCGAACTATTAAAATCCAATTTTGATAACATTGAAGTTTTTGGACCAACGCCCGCTTTTTATGAGCGCGTCCGTGATACATATCGATGGCAAATCGTAATAAAAAGCCCCAAACGACAAGAGCTCCTTGACGTCTTGAATTTCCTGCCGTCATCACACTGGCAGTACGAACTCGACCCTGTAAGTCTATTGTAATTTCTGGTATAATTATAGTAATGACAAAAGACGATATCATCACATTACCAAACCCACATCTTCGCCAAAAATCATCGAAAATCCACGTTGTTACTAATGATGTTATAAAGCTGGCAGACGAAATGACCGCAGCCGCACTGGATTGGGAAGATTCCAGACCTCATGAAATTAGCGCTGCCCTAGCTGCTGTGCAAGTCGACAAATTAGAGCGTGTTGTGATTGTTCGAGCCGACTTTGAAAGAAAATCAACTCGCGAATTCATCACTCTTATCAATCCAGAAATCGTGAAATATGAAGGTGAAATTGTTGAAGACTTCGAGGGATGCTTAAGTGTTAAAAGCATTTACGGAAAAGTTCCCCGCTACAGTAAAATTCGCGTAAAAGCCATGAATTTAGATGGCGAAGAAGTGCGAATTAAAGCCGAAGGATTTTTGGCGCGCGTATTGCAGCACGAGATAGACCACTGTAATGGATTAGTTTTTATAGACCATATTAAGGATAAAAAAGATGCTTTTTATACGCTCGACAAGAAAGGCGAGTTGCAACCGCTAGATTATGACAAAGACATCGCCGAAAATAGTATTCTTTGGGACTGAAAATTACAGTCTAATTACTCTAGAAGCTCTCGTTGAAGAGGGATTTAACGTTGTCTGCGTTATCACCAAGCCCGACACTAAGCGTGGTCGCGGACACAAACTCACTGAACCTCCAGTAAAAACATTCGCTAAGTCTCACAATATTCCAGTTTTGCAGCCAAGCAAAGTCAGTGAAATTACCGACTACATAAAACAACTTCAGCCAGTAACGGGCGTTTTGGTTGCGTACGGAAAAATCATTCCCCAGTCAATTATCGACTTATTTACACCGGGAATTATCAATGTTCACCCTTCTCTACTACCAAAATATCGAGGACCCTCGCCTATCGAATCAGCTATAGCCAATAGAGATACCGAAACTGGCGTATCAATAATGCAACTTGATAGTAAAATGGACGCCGGTCCTATATACACTCAAACTCGACAAACCCTCACTGGAAAAGAAACAAGGTCCGAGCTGTACGACAAACTATTTCACGACGGCACTTCTCTGCTAATAAAAAACCTGCCAAACATTATCAATGGGAGTCTTCAACCAACACCACAGGACGATTCTCAGGCTTCATATTGCCAATTATTAAGCAAGGACAATTCATGGCTCGATATGGAGCGTATGACTGCCGCCGAGGCTGAAGCTCACGTCCGCGCACACCTCGGATTTCCGCGTAGCCGAATGACAATTGACGATCGAGATATCATCATCACGAAATCTCATTGCGACAAAACTCCGAATTCTCATCTTGATAAAAAATTCGCCGACGGCAACTATTTAATTATCGACGAGCTCATCGCGCCCAGCGGAAAAACAATGACCGCTGAAGATTACCTAAGAGGCTACAAATAAAAATAACCCCGCATAAGGGGTTATTTTTATCGTCCGCATAAAATTACGCTTGGACTGAACCTAAAATAGCATCTTTATTCGCTATAATTTCCTTCTTAAGATCGGCCATAACCGCAGCCACAACGTCACGATAATCTGGTCGGTTAACCTCTAGCCACTTAGTAGCTGCAAATTCATCCTTCAGACGCGGATCGTCAACTGGCAAACCTGAAGCTTGTGACATTTTCTGCAACATTGGTTCCTGCTGATAATTAGGCGCGTGTTTCATCAGAAAATCATCCACAGCACCCGGAGTTTTATCGATAATTCCCGCAAACTCCTCCAGCTGAGCATCGCTCATTCCCTGACTCAATCGTTCACCAACTCGAAGCTCTAGTTCGCTATAAATATGCTGCAACAACGATTTTTGCTGATCTTCTGGCAGCTGGTCCAGCCCCAATTCTTTAAGAAATTCTTCATTCAGTTGGAACATAGTCCTCCTTTTCTTTCGTCTATATGATTAAGTTAAATTATACCAGTAACTGTTTAATATTACTATCCACGAATCATATTCAGCGCGTCATTGTATAATTTTTGTAGCTCAATCATAATCTCATTCATCGACGACTGAACAATTTCCGTCAAATTAACACCGTTATTTACACACCAATTCAATACTGCAGAAACATCGTCGCCATCCAGTAATTTCATAAACTCATCCAGCTTCGCTTCGCCAACAGCCAGTAAAATCTTCCTCGTAATCTTAGACTGAACACTGTCAGTGACATCTTTTTTCATTTGCTCTTTTTTATCCGCAGGCAATGATCCAAAACCAGCCTGTGCTAAGAATTCGTCAGTAATTTCAAACATTTTTTTATCTCCTTGTTTATTTTATTTTAATTTAATTAACGAATTGACTAAATATTTTTACTAGCCCCTCCGTATCACTAACTCCATCTACTACAACAGAGAACGAACCGTTGGGATTGTTAATTATGTCTACTATATAGCCATTATCTCTAAGCACATCTACTGTATGCATTATACCGCTCGTGCCATTGCCCTCACCATAAACGCTCTCTGCCCATTGCCACAGAAATTCGTGCTTACTTGGATCATACCCGTATAAACTGTCGAGTCCAGGGGTATAGTTGCCTACAGGATCAGCAGCCCCGGGGGCAGTGTTTTTTACTTTTTCAAAAAGATGGGTCTTAAGCTCTTTACCGCCAGATTGCGACGCACTATCCCCAGTAGCGTGTGCAGAGTTAGCCCAGTCACCGATAAATTTACCAGCATAACCACCCAGAGCAAAGCCGATGCCATACTTACCTAATGACGATCGTACCTTCTTATGCAGAGCATCCTGCCTCTCTATACTCATGTCCTTAAGATTGTCAACTGATACATTGACTGCATGCTCCATAACATCGTCAATTTTCATTTTGACCACAGTATCCTTAAATGAAGGATCTATAGTTTCAAGGCGGTCATCAGCAGCTATGCGATCTTCGCCACGATGCTCTTCCAAAACAGCTTGTTTTGTTGCTCCAGCAACTCCTAATTCCGTTACAATACCGACAGCCGTCGTAATAGGCCATGTAGCAACAGACCCTACTATAGCACCGCCCACAAAACCAGCACCACCCAACTTCAGCCACTGAGCAATCTTACCACCCTTATTAAACCATTTACCAACTTTAGCTGCAGCTTTCTTAAATTTACCACGATCATCAAGCATGCTGTCATACTTATCTGTCGTCATCCTTGAGGTTTCTTGCATACTTGCAAACGCTGCTTGAGCCATTTCCGCTGCTAATTCAGTCTGCTTTTCTGGATCCTGTCTTGCTGCTTCGATTTTATCAGCAAACTTAAGACGCATGTATTCCAATTCTCTCTCTTTCAATTCTTTTGCAGCAGCTTCCAACGCTTCTTGTCGTTTCTTTTTCCCAAAGAAGTGTGATTCAGCAGCAACGCTCGCTTCAGCGAATCTACTTCGAGCAATCTTAAGATTAGTAGCGGCTTCATATGTCTTCTCAATCTTCTCTGGCTCATCATCACCATACTCGGCTTCATCATACTCATCACCAAGATACCTATCTCGCATAAACTGTTCGTATGGTGTTAAGCCTTCTGGATTAGTGCGGTCGATAGTAGAATGCTTGGCGGCTGCATCCCTCGCCTCATCCTTCCGCTTATTTCTAGCTATATCATCAGGTGTAGGTTCAGGCGGCTCGATTAGAACAGCAGGTGTATTGCCTGATTCTACAGGAGATCGATGACCGTCTGGTGTAGTGACAAATTCGGGGAAAGAAGGTTCAGGATAAACAGGATATTCAGGAGCGATTGTGTCGGATGTATTTTTAGCCTGCTTGCCAAAATCCCTGCCAATCATTGTCTCCAAAGCCCTTTTTACCGCTTCTACCGCAGCCCGACCCATTTCTCTAAGCGCAGAAGACAACTCCTCGGAATTGTTTTTGACGTCTGCACTGGATGGACGTCCTTCGGGTGTTTTGCTCATTTTGTGGTGGTTTCCTTTCGCCTTCTGCATGCAGAATGGCAATAAACTTATGTATATCTAAGATACTATCATAAATACACAAAAAAGTCAATACCAGAGGGTTTCTACCCCAGCGTTTTCTTCACCAACTCCCTAGTAAAAAACTCCAGCTTGTCGCCAATTTCTAAGGTAATTTTTTTCTTTGTCCTAAGACTCAGTCCGCACATTTCACCTTCAAAGACCTCTTTTGCTTCTTGCTGTTGACGCTGTACAGAAGAAACCTCAACCTCGGCAATTTGCTCTCCGCCACGTTTTACGTGCGCCAGCAAGTCCTTAGCGACTTTACCGCGCTTCACTTCACCGCCGGCAATCACTTCTTCGCGCATCGTCCTAAATACACCCTTAATTTCCAGCTCACCAATTTCAGTTTCAACGATTTCTGGCGCCAGCAAAGCCTCCATTGAGACCTTAGCGTCATCCAGCAGTTCATAAATTACCTTAAAAATCCGCACTTCCACGTGTTCACGCGCCGCTAATCGCTTAACTGCTGGCGGCAAATCGACATTAAAGCCATAAATCACCGTATTTTCGCCAACCGCCAAATGAATATCGTTCTCGGAAATATTGCCAACACCAGTTCCAACAACATGAAGCTCAACTTCGCCATTCGTGTCAATCAGCTTCAAACTATCAACCACAGACGTTACCGAACCCTGAACGTCAGCCTTAACGATTACGTTAAATTCTTCCGCATCAAGCTTTCGATTCATCATCTTAAGAATATCTGCGCCAGTAACATTAGTTGTGGCCGCCATTCTCTCCTGCTCAATTTTAGCCTTTTGCGCCAAATTACGTGCTTCTTTTTCGCTCTTCGCAATCTCAAATCCATCACCGAATTGTGGCAATTCCTTAAATCCGGTCATATTCACTGGCATACTCGGACCGGCATCCTTAACGGTTTTACCGCGGAAATCTTGAAGCGTTCGGACTCGCCCGTAAGCCGTCCCAGCAACCAGATAATGACCAGGTCTCAAATGACCATTCTCCACCAACAAGCCAACTACGGCGCCACGACCAGTTTCCATATGCGCCTCAATAACCAAACCTTCAGCCGGAACATCTTCATCTGCGCGCAAATCTTCCATATCCGCCACCAATAAGACCATATCCAAAAGCTTGTCTAAGTTCTGGCCAGTTTTTGCACTAACCTCAACCATCACAGTGTCGCCGCCCCATTCTTCAGGGTTCAAACCATGCTCAGATGCCAATTGAGTTTTTACTAGTTGCGGATTGGCTGCTTCTTTATCAATCTTGTTAATTGCCACCACAATTTTAGCGTTAGCTGACCTAGCAAATCGAATAGCTTCAACAGTCTGAGGTTTAACTCCATCATCCGCCGCCACCACAATAATCACCACGTCAGTCAATGTAGCTCCGTGCTGCCTTAGCGCCGCAAAAGCCTCGTGACCTGGAGTGTCCAATAAAGTGATAGTTCGTCCGTTGCGCTGAGCTTGATAAGCGCTAATATGCTGAGTAATTCCTCCGGCTTCACTAGCCGCTGTTTTCTTATCAAGAATCGCGTCTAGTAAACTCGTTTTGCCGTGGTCAACATGCCCCATCACAGCCACAATTGGTGGACGAGGAACTGCCTTGTCTGATAGTTTGTGCGCATGATGATGAATTTCCGCAGAAACCGTCTTCCGTTTCAGCTGCACGTCTAGCCCCAATTCTTCAACAATAATCTGTGCAGTCTCAAAATCTAGTCGCTGATTAATTGTCGCAGCGATTCCGTTCTTAAACAATTCACCAATCAGCGTAGTTACTGACAATCCCAGAGTTTCGGCCAACTCGCCAACCGTTACCGAATCCGCAATATTGACGATTTTTTCTGCCATAATAAGCTCCTCTCACCTCTGGGCGTAACTACGCTTCAGGGGATTTGTATTATTTTTTCTTTGATGATTTGCCGAGTGAAAGAGAAATCTTACGATTTTCCTTATCGATATCCAAAACTGTAAATTCTTTACGCTCGTTCAATGTAAATACTTTTTCAGGATCAGTACCGTCACCACCAAGCTCTGACACGTGGACCAGAGCTTCAACCGCTGGACTTAACTGTACGAATGCACCAAATGGAGTAATTCGAGTTACAGTTCCCTCAACTTTCTCGCCAGGCTTAAACTGCTCAACCTCATCCAACCATGGATCCTTGGTCAATTGCTTCATACTCAAGCTCAAGCGCTCTTTGTCGATTGCAATAATCTTAGCTTCGATAGTTTGGCCAACCTTTACATAGTCAGATGGATTGTTAACACGCTCCCAGCTAATTTCTGAGATGTGAATCAAACCTTCAATACCTTCAACATTAACGAATACACCGAAGTCAACAACACCTGTAACAACACCTGTAACTGTATCACCGATTGCCAACTTCTGGAATCGCTCTGCCAAGCCTTCTTTAACCGCCTCTTTTTCAGAGAAGATCAATTTGTTAGCTTTTCGGTCAGCATCCAAGATTCGCGCTTTAATATCCTTCTTTACCAAGCTGTTCAATCGTTGCAAAATTTCGTCCTTGTCGCTAGAACCTACACGAGGATAGTGTTCAGCTGACAATTGCGATACTGGCAAGAATCCGCGAATACCTTCGTATTCAACTAGTAGTCCACCGCGGTTAGCGTCATATGGTACAACGGTGATGATCTCACCAGATTCCAATTTAGCCATAACTTCATCCCAACCACGATCTTTCGCAGCCTTGCGCAATGAAAGTAGCGAATAACCGTCTTCCAATTCGGTATCAATTACGCTAGCAATTACTGAATCGCCAACATTGTAGTTCTTTGAAAGGCTAACTTCGCGGCGTGGAACCAAGCCAACACCCAAAGGTCCTAAATCGATTAAAATTTCGTGCTTCTTTACTGATAAAACAGTACCATCAACTGTTTCACCGACAGTAAGTTGTTTAACATTATCGCCTGCTTGAGCCAGCAGGTCATCCATTGTAATTTTGGCATCTGCCATAAGTCTTCTAAAGACCCCTTCCTTAAAATTGATATTATTCTTCAGGGACATAATAAAAATATCCCCACAGATTATCACAATTATATCACAACAGATAGATAGAAGTCAAAGCTAGATCAGATAGCGAGATCGCTGATAAGCTACTGCCAAAAATGCTAAAACGCCAAAAGCCACTGCAGAAATAGCCACATCTTCTGGTCCAGTTTTTGGTAATCCTTTATCAGATTGCTTAGAGGGAGTAGAAGGAGCTGGCGTTGTAGATGATGGCGATTGTTGAGACTGAGAAGATTCAGGTGTAGGAGTTGTCTTTTTCGACTCTTCAGCCTTCACATCAGTTCGCGCCTCACCTCTTCCACTCGACTGACCATTCGTTTTTTGATCTGCAGACTGCTGAGATGCGTTATTGCTCTGTGAATTCTTATTGCTATTCTCTGATACTACCAAATTGCTAGAGATCGGCGATCCATCTTGCGATAAATTATTCTGCCTAATTCCGTAAAGAGCAGCCAAAGATATAGCCACTAAAATAGCACCTACTACTACAAAAACTCCAATTGATCCAGTCTGATTTACTCGCTTCATATTATATCTCCACTCAAATTTTCTTTATTATATCATAATGACCTCTTATAAGTAAAGCTGGTGATATAATAAATATATGATTATTACGGTTGACACAGGTGGGACCAAAACATTAGTAGCCAGCTTTGACGAGGAAAAAAATCCTAAGCATATCATTAAATTCCCCACCCCTAAAAACATAGACCAATATATTCAACGCGTCGCCGATCAAATTCACCTGATTACGAATGATAAGCCAATTGACGCAATTTCTGTGGCTCTGCCAGGAGTAGTTAAAGACGGCGTGGCAGTGTGGTGTCAAAACCTCGGCTGGAAAAATCAACCTATCCGTGAGCTACTTTCCCGATATTTTCCTAATATACCAATATTCATTGCAAATGATGCCAATATGGCAGGACTGGCAAGTATGCTCAGATTGCCCAAAACTCCCAGATGTGGTCTATACATCACCCTAGGGACCGGCGTTGGCACTTCCCTGATTCTGGATGGAAATCTACATAAAGAACTTAGCGACTGCGAGGGCGGACATATGTCTTTGAACTACAATGGCAAGATTACCACTTGGGAAGAAATTGCTGCGGGTAGAGTTTTACAGAGAATTTTTGGCGAATTATCATCAGACACACCCCTGGAAGTCTGGGAAGAGGTTGCCAATAGGATAAAAGCTGGATTGCAACCCCTCATTGCCTTTACGCAACCAGATGTCGTTGTTATTGGCGGGAGCGTGGGAGTGTTCACATCCTATTTTTCAGATATTTTAAGCGGTCTTCTGGCAGAAAACTTACCCGCCGCCATATCAGTACCAAAAATAATCAGCGCCCCTAACCCAGAAGAAATTGTATTATACGGATGCTACGACAATGCCATCAGTCAGCTTGCCTCAAATTGAACACGATTTTCCAGAACTGCAATTCAAGGAGGGTGAAGTATTTTCCTGGAACCCTAATTCTCAAACAGTCTATTACGAAAAATTAGATTCGCAAGAAGACTTAGTGCAACTTTTACACGAAATCGCCCATGCCAAGCTTGGTCATAAAAATTATCAATATGATATCCAGTTAATCGAGATGGAAAGATCTGCCTGGGAATATGCCGTTGATACTTTGGCGTCAAAATACGGCTTAACCATCAGTATTGACGACGATAATATTCAAGATTCTTTAGATAGCTACAGGGACTGGCTACATAAACGTAGTCTTTGCCCTCACTGTGGCGCAGTTGGATTACAGACCACTTCCTCATCTTACAAGTGTATTAATTGCCACTCAGAATGGCGCGTAAATCAAGCAAAATCCTGCCAACTTAAAAGATATCAAATAAAATAAGCCTCTCATACGGAGGCTAATTTTAAGAGATTGGAGCGGTCTTATTCTGCAATTTTTTGTACTGTCTTTTTAGTACGGCGTGAAATGCGTCCGCCCTTAGCACCAGCGATACGAGCCAAAGCTGGATTTGCAGCAAAGCCACCAGTTCGACCATTTTTACCGCCCTTACGTCCGATTTTTGCGTAAAAATCTGGATCGCGAGCTAGATTTTTTTGAGCAGCCTTTAAGCCGCCAGCCTTTGTTCCTGCCATAGGAAGGTTTTCCTCCGTTTTTAAAAAAGATTTCCACATAAATTTAAATGGAAACCCTCACCTTTATATATCACACATGATATGTGCTATGTTTATATGCTAGCATATAACTAACACTTTGTCAATATTTACATAAGTAGTTTTTTATTGTGAATAAAATATTGCATTTTACTGACGCGTTAGCTATACTAATAAAGTCAGTTACTGACGGCACCTGTTGGAGCTTTAGAAATTATGAGTTCCACCACAAAAAATTCTCGTTTTCTGCGAGATTCGAGAAGAAAAATAGCTCATCACACAGGGGGCTATTTTTTATTGTAGATTTATTCTAAAACTCTCTTAATAGATTATCTATTCTAAGCTGAGATTCTTGCGTTAACTCATTTTGCAAACCAATCCAGGCGTTAATAGCCACAGTAAGCTTATCCCTAGCTATAGTAAACTGGTCGCTATCTTTCTTTTCGTTAGCCGACTTTAAATCACGCACAGCCAATAAAATAATGTCTATTCTCTTCATCGCTAACTTACGTAAATCAACCTCGTCTTCTCCGGATTCCAACCTCTCCTTTACACCAGTCCATATTTTCTCCATAGCAATAAAGTCATTTTGCTTTGTCTTCAATAATTTATCTGACACCGTACGTATTTCACCGCTCAACTCTTTATCAAACTCCATAAAGCTGATAATCTTCTCCATACTCTGTATAATTCGGTTCATCTTCTCTACCGATTTATTACATTCTTCTAAATACTTTTTAAATCTATCATTAACATTTCTCTGCCAAGATATAAAAAATACTACATCGCAGCTTTGGCGTTTATTTTTTAAATCAGCCAAATATTCGTTCAATTTTTCAGTAGATAATTTGTCTTTTTGCAAATTAATAAACAGCGAGCTCTCTACTTCATTAGTGTTTTTTGTTACGATTTGAACATTTTCCCAAGATTTCCAGCTCATGAATCCATACGCCAATATCATTATCAGCGTTATAAAACTTATGACAATAGCTAATTTAAGTGCGCGATGATTTTTTATCAATTTCACAGTTCTATCCCCAGCGTAGTTGACCATAATTCACTATCAAGCGGCCAAGGATTAAAAGCACACCCCTGTAAATCAATTGATTGCTGCTGCATAACCGCCGCTGGATTATTAACCCCAGAACAATTCAAATGCCCATGCCCCAACCAATGCCCAACTTCATGATTGATTACCATATGTCGATAATTACGAATATCACCACCCGCTTTATTCCACGCTGTAGTCGCGCCAGACCATCGATTATCATTGATAATGACAGAAGACCCGACTCGACAGCTCCAATCCGCGTCACAGCCTGACGAGAATGAGGACATCAATTCAGCTTGCGACAGAACTAGATTGAAGCTTCCACCCTCTTTTACCTCTTTAAAAACAACTCCCATACGAGCCCAGCCTCGATTATCGTTTAAGGTTTCATTTACTAGTTTCGAGAATTCAGATAAGTTTGATCGGACATTGCCCTTTGTTGATATTGTATATGTGACTTCTTTTTTCACTCCAGAATTTGATTTTTTTGATGATTGAAGTGTGGAGTGCCAATCTGGAGTCTGGATATCTGGCACCTTAAAGCTGGATAGCGACGACGAAGATTTTATTTCAGAGAAAATTTTAGCACTAATTGCCTTCTTCGCATCACTCTTACCCTCATTGGGTGCTGTTATATTAACCGTTGGCGTTAAAGCAACAGCAATCGCCATACCGCCAGTAGCCACCCTACACACTATACACATACTTATATTCTATCACTCGTCAAAACATACCACAAACGTTTTAAGACAAAGAAGAAAGCCACCCTATTAGGATGGCTTTCTTATAATTCGGCACCGTGCTAGTTTCCCACTTTCGCAGTATAATCGCCGCTGGGGAGCTTAACTTCTGTGTTCGGAATGAGAACAGGTGTTTCCTCCTCGCTATGGGCACCGAAGGAGGGGGTTACGACGCTTGGTTCCGTATATACTCCACGGTGAGCCAAACCCCTTTCTTCGATGTCCAACATCAGCACGGAATTGATTTTTAATTGACCGGTACTTTTGAAAAGCACCAATTACTAGTTAAGTCTACCTTATCCGCAATGTTTATGCAAGCATAAACTCCACGGACAAGGACATAAAAAGGCAATGGGACTATTAGTACGCTTCAGCTCCATACATTACTGCACTTCCACCTTGCGCCTATCAAACAGATAGTCTTTCTGTGTCCTCATAGGGAAACCTTATCTTGAGGTTAGTTTCGCGCTTAATATGCTTTCAGCGCTTATCTAGTCCGCACATAGCTACTCGACAATGCAGCAGGTGGCCACAATCGATACACCAGAGGTGCGTCCGCCCCGGTCCTCTCGTACTAGGGGTAGATCCTCTCAAGTTTCCTATCGTCCATACCGGATATAAACCGAACTGTCTCACGACGTTCTGAACCCAGCTCGCGTACCACTTTAATCGGCGAACAGCCGAACCCTTGGAAGGTGCTCCCCCTCCAGGATGTGATGAGCCGACATCGAGGTGCCAAACAGCGCCGTCTATGTGAACTATTGGGCGCTATAAGCCTGTTATCCCCAGGGTAACTTTTATCCGTTTGCGCTGTCGATCCCACATTCATGTACAAATGTACGTACAGCGGATCACTTGCTCCGACTTTCGTCTCTGATTGGAATGTACTCCTCACAGTCAAGCTGGCTTATGCGCATACACTATCACTTCGATTTCCATCCGAAGTTAGCCAACCTTTGAACGCCTCCGCTACTCTTTAGGAGGCAACCGCCCCAGTTAAACTACCCACCATACACGGTCCGCTAACCGGATAACGGTCAGCGTGAGAACACAATCACAACAAGGGTGGTATTTCACTTGGTGACTCCACAAATACTGGCGTATCTGCTTCAAAGTCTCCCACCTATGCTACACATGTTGAAACCATATTCAATGTAAAGCTGTAGTAAAGCTCCATGGGGTCTTTTCGTCCTGGTACGGACAGACGGCATCTTTACCGCCAATGCACTTTCACCGAGTCCTTCGCTGAGACAGTGCCCACATGATTACTCCATTCGTGCGGGTCAGAACTTACCTGACAAGGAATTTCGCTACCTTAGGACGGTTATAGTTACCGCCGCCATTGACTAGGGCTTCAGTTCGCACCGTGAAGCGCTCCCCTTAACCTTCCAGCATTGGGCAGGAGTCAGCCCCTATACATCCACTTTCGTGTTAGCAGAGACCTGTGTTTTTGATAAACAGTTCCGTGGGCTCTTTTGCTGCGGCCCCCACATCGTTAGACGTCAGAGGTTCGCGTTCAAAAGAACAATTCGTTTGCTCTATCTCAGAAAATTCGTTTTGTGATTAAAAATGTACTCTTTAACCTAATATTCACTGAGTGAACGCGGCTGATATCCACCGAAGTGGGGGCAGACCTTATCCCGAAGTTACGGTCGCTGTATTGCCGAGTTCCTTAGCGAAGGTTCGCTCGTAAGCCTGAGTCTACTCGACTCGAGCACCTGTGTTGGTTTGCGGTACGGGCGGCTAAGTCCACGCGTACACCTGCTTTTCTAGCCAGGGCTTTCACCAAAATCGCGACTCCGAAGAATCACTTTCACTCCCTTTGCGTTCCCGCTCGGTTGGACGGATAAACCATGAATCCGCTTCGATTACTTCCCCGTGAACAGTGTACAAAACTTAACCGGTTCAGGAATATTAACCTGATGTCCATCGCCTACGCTCTGCGCCTCGGCTTAGGCCCGACTAACCCTGAGATGATTACCATGGCTCAGGAAACCTTGCTCTTACGGCCGAGAGGATTCTCACCTCTCTTATGGTTACTCATTCCAGCATTCTCACTTCCTACCGCTCCACCGAACCTTCCGATTCGACTTCACTGCTGATAGGAACGCTCCTCTACCACTACACACTAAGAACAAAATCAAAGTTTTTTAATCAATTTAAACCTTGGAATGATCTTTCCGTTCTTTTCAATATTATCTAAAAACATTTTCTTAGGTCTAGCCCACAGCTCTCCGTCGCCATAAATGGCTCGATAAACTACAAGCTCTTCAAGCGTCTCAGTATGAACAGCTATACTTACAACAACATACTTATTGCCTTTATAGTGTTTATAAACGCTACCTATGTAAATCTCATTTTCCATAAATTGATTGTAACACAACTTTAACTTTGTACTTAGCGTGTAATCCATATCTTCGGTATAACGTTTTAGCCCCGTTACATTTTCCACGCAAGATCTCTTGACTAGTGAGCTGTTACGCACTCTTTAAATGAATGGCTGCTTCTAAGCCAACATCCTAGCTGTTTAAGAAATCTCACCTTGTTTCCCACTGAACGTTAATTTAGGGACCTTAGATGATGGTCTGGGCTGTTTCCCTTTTGAGCACCGATCTTAGCACCGATGTTCTAACTGCCGTGATTACACACATGGTATTCGTAGTTTGTTAAGGGTGGGTACAGTTGCCCGCCCCAGTCCTTTACAGAGCTCTACCCCCATGTGCTACTAACACGACGCTAGCCCTAAAGCTATTTCGAGGAGAACCAGCTATCTCCGAGTTCGATTGGCATTTCACCGCTAACCACAAGTCATCCAAACACTTTGCTGCGTATCCTGGTTCGGTCCTCCACCACCTGTTACAGTGGCTTCAACCTGCTCATGGTTAGGTCACCCGGTTTCGGGTCTAATCCTTACAACTTAATCGCCCTATTCAGGCTCGCTTTCACTGTGGCTCCGTCAATTGACTTAACCTCGCTGTAAAAATTAACTCGCTGGATCGTTCTACAAAAAGCACGCCGTCACCGGACAAGCCGGCTCCGACTCCTTGTAGGCACTAAATTTCAGGATCTATTTCACTCCCCTCCCGGGGTTCTTTTCACCTTTCCATCACTGTACTAGTTCACTATCGGTCGTATATTATATTTAGCCTTGGCTGGTGGTCCAGCCAGATTCAAACAGGGTTTCTCGTGCCCCGTCCTACTCGATAAAACATACATAAGGTCAGCGTCGTTTTCATATACACGGCTTTCACGTTCTTTGGCTAGTCATTCAAACTATTCTACTAACCACGCCGATTTCTTACCTTACTAACTGTTGATAGCCAGTTATCGCAAATCAGATTATTTGAATGAATCAAATTCTCTGACTTGGTCATATGTAATATCACAACCCCTTATAAGTATTCGTCTATCAACTTATTTGCCTAAATTAATAGGCAAAAACTTAAAAGGTTTGGGCTGTTGCGATTTCGCTCGCCACTACTTTCGCAATCGTTATTTACTTTCTCTTCCTCATCCTACTAAGATGTTTCAGTTCAGATGGTTCCCGCTCGCTTGCCTATGTGTTCAGCAAGTGGCAACATGACATGACTCATGCTGGGTTTCCCCATTCGGAGATCTCCGGATCAAAGCTTGTTGACAGCTTCCCGAAGCTTATCGCAGTCTTCCACGTCCTTCATCGGTAATATACGTCTAGGCATCCATTTAGCGCCCTTGAGTACCTTTTTATGCATTGACTTAACTAGTAGTTGCTACTTTGCAATTACTACTACCGTCAATTAAAAACTCAATTTCTTTTACTCTCAAATTGTTAATGATCAGTGCCTCACACATTTGAGTGCACAATCGACAAGTCAATAAATTGACAAATCTATCTACACTCAGATATTTTCTCACTGCCCTCGCACGTTTTGCAGTGTATTGCCAGAGGTTCGTTTGAACATTCGCTTAACTAGTAATTAACTATACAGCAGCTGAGATTCTTTTGCAAGGGTTTTTTCAAAGTTTTTTCGACTTTTTTTGCTTTTTATTAAAATCAGTGCCAATCGCCTCAGAAATGCTAGAAAACCCGTCCTTTTTTAACAGCTGAGACAGCTCGCGACTCATTCGCCCAATTAGTTGCGGACCTTCAAAAAACAGCCCAGTGATAAGCCCAACTAGACTAGCGCCCGCCTTAATCTTAGCGTATGCATCTTCGGCCGAAAAAACTCCGCCAACACCAATAATAGTCAGTTTATCTCCATAGTTTTTATATGCATGCCTAATCAATTCTAAACTATGTGCGCGAGTAGGTTTGCCGCTTAATCCACCCCTAATATCATCAGTCAAAGGATCTTTAAGATCTACTTTCTCACGATCCTTTATTAAATTAGCGACCGTTACACCCTGAATATTATGCTCAACAATAACCTTTAATAGCGAGTCGAACTGCTTCAGATCATACAAATGTGGCATTTTAACCCAGAAAGGAACATTTCTCTCTACAGAATCTAATTCGCTCAATAAAGTCTCTAGCGTATCGGCATAGATAAACGGCTCCTTGCCAGCATTCGGACAAGAAATATTAATCTCTATAACACTAGCCAAGCTGTTTTCTACGATATAACTAACCGCTTTTTTTACGTCCCGAATTATATATTCTTCCGGAACGACTGGCCCAAACTCGTCTTTCGTGGATTTATCAGCAATAACAGCCACAGACACAACTGTCGGCATTGATTTGACTTTGGATCTATTCAGCTCAATATAGTCGCTAATCTTCTCTAGTCCATAATTTGGCATGCCAGCGTACACAACTACAGATTTGGTATTCGGCAATCGATGAAACCATGGTCGAGGATTTCCCCTTCTCGGCTCCATAGTCACAGATCCACCAGAAGCAAAGCCAAATCCAACATCCTCCATTAAAGGTGACAGTTGTACGTTTTTATCAAATCCCGCTGACAAGCCTATTGGGTTATTAAATACAACTCCATCAATTTCCTGCTGTAGCGACTTGTTCTGAAAGTTCCATAATTTACGAATAGCCCATCTAATAGGAGGAAACGCCTGCGCCAAACGACCGCAAAAAATAGTTAACTTATGAGTAAAGTCTGGTGTTAGTAGGAATAATATTGGCTTGATAATGTTTTTATACATCTCTACTATACTATTATACCTTAAATGCAGACTCCTAAAACAAACTCCGTACGTTTTTCATAGCTCTTACCGATCTAAGTCTGCTTTTTAATTCTCCTTCGTCACCAAGACAAAACCCATCTCTTACGCTCTGAACTTCTAATTTAACGACTTATCACACCTGTTAGCTATAGATACAATTCTATCTAAGGTAAAGAAACTCCCTACTGATATGTCTATGTCATTATCTATAAGATCTTTTAAATTTAAAGGCTCGTGCCACAGGGACGGCACCATGTCCGTAAGCATTGGTCTTTATAACCCCCCCATTACCTTAACATTGTATGATTTTTCGATGTTCTTAACATTATGAACTATAGCGTTAAGATCAACTATTACGCGATAGTTATTATTTTGACAATTCACGGTCTATAAATTTCTTCAACTCTACAATTATCCATGAGTCAAATTCACGCTTTTCTTTATCAGTCATTTCATCCCAGGTTTTTGCCCTCACCGAGGCTTCAAAAGCAGCCCCAATTGGGTAAGCGCTACCGTTGTACGGAAGTTTCAATTTCTCCCTATTCAGATACCCTTCTGTCTTATTGTGAATAACTTTGTAATCACCTGATGGAGTAACGATGGCTATGCACTGATCAAAGTACGCATCGTAGTTATTGAGGTTTTCTGTCTTCTTCTGAAAAAATCTCCAGAACTCCTCTTGAGATACCTCCTCTGGCAATTCACCACCCCATCTGCGCAGGGCAACACCAGGCTCACCATACAACTCTTTGATAAAAAAGCCCGTATCGTCCCCTATGGCTATTTGGCCAGTTTTAACCGAATAGGCTCTTGCCTTTGCTATTGCATTATCCTCTATTGATGTGACTCCTTCTGGTATTTGAATCTTCTCAGTAGTCTGCGGCATACGAATATTATATTCATCGCCTATATATATCCTAAAATCATCAAATTTTGAGGTATTTCCCGTAGCAATAAGTATATCTTTATTATCAACCGGCACAATCAAAGGTAAAAAGCGCTCTTTCATATATTTTGTATACTTTGTCAAATCATTAAAGAATGGTACAGAAATCACCCTCAGGAGACGTACCCCAGTTGAATCAAAGATCTTGTTCGAAATAATCCTTTCAAATTCCAATCTATCGTCAAATTTAACGTCTTCAATATCCTTTACATCCCTAGCTACAACTAGCCACGGATTAAGTTGCTGGCTTCGCAGCATTTTTACTGCATCCTGAATAGTTTTCGTTTTTATATGGATGCCATCATAAGCCAGCTCGGACAGCAGCACTATCCTAATGTTATTCGGCATGCGTTCACTCCACCTTTGCAACAACGGGACAAAAATAGGGCAAACCTCTGGGTCTAACAATGTACCCCCTATTTCTATAAAGAAATGTTTCGGTCGACCTATTTGATTCCAGATACGAAGAATACGCAGCTCAAGATACACAGAGAGGTGAGGATTTATTTGAAGATGGTTCTCGGCAGCCCCAAACTCGTTTAAGAAGTCACGCCATAAATCACCTCCAATGAGATAATGCTCTGTTGACCATTTCTTACCAGGATTGAACTGTGAATAAACCGCAAAATCATCTATGTCCGACCGAGCATGAATACCGTAGTCGTCAGTATTGAGGAGTCCGTCAAATTTCATAGCGTCAGAACCTTCAACAATATTTAGCAACTGAGCTATCAGAGTACCCTTTCCCATATCAGAGTGTGGATAACTATTTATAAAATAAAATTTTTCACCATCAACTGGCTTCAGGTCTTCAATCTGAGATCTCAATTGTCTTAATGTTTTTTGGTTTTCATAAACTTCGCTCATCACCCTCTCCTTAGTTGTTTTACTTTATGATACAAGCTTGCTGTGGCTATCTTTATCGTCACATTCTAGATGAACCCAATTTACATTGCAACCGCACATATAAAATACTCTTCTTGCAATTTGGGTTGATACCGGAGAAGAGCAAAAACCGTTCTTCTTCAATAAATCCATTTGTTTACGCGGATAGCCATAGTATATACCAATTCCTGGCATATAGGCAAATTCCAAAGAGTCCTCTATATATAATCCTTCACGAAAGTTGCTCTCAAACTGCTCTTCTCTGAA
>CALHZJ010000020.1 GCA_938041005.1 uncultured Candidatus Saccharibacteria bacterium
GCAAACACAGGATTTAATGTCTTCTTAGGTGTTATCGCCACTCTAGCATTAGTTGCTGCAGGGCTATTAATTCTACGTTAACCTGCAACTACATAAAATTACCACCCCGTGATGAGGTGGTAATTTTTTATTGAGAACTAGGTTTTTATTGTCGAGAGGATTGAAAAGTTGGTTGCGGTGCCACGCCAGACTGTGAAGCGTCTGATGGCGGCGTGTTGGTTGTGTTATTTTGAGCTGACGGAGTTTGTTCAGTTGAAGACGAACCCGATTGTCCCGATTGATCAGATTGAGCTTGAGACGTACTGCCATTTACGCCAGGTTGCTGCCTAGACCCACCAGGACCGCCTTGAGATTAGCTCATTCCTGGAGGACCGCCAGCTTGCCCGCTCATTTGGCTTCCGCTGGAACCGCCAACTTGCATGCCCGCAACAAATCCCAGTCCACACAAAACCACGCCACCAATTGCTATTCCCATTGCTGCGCCGACGCCAATTGAGCGTTTTTCATTCGAAGCGCTTTCCGAATTGTTAAAGATATTTTCTGGTGTTGTTTGAGATTCTTGATCTAATTTTCTCATAATATTTCTCCTTTAGTTAAATTTATTTCCTATGCAGATAGTTCGTATAATGTTACATCACTACCTCCATAATTAACGACTTTACCGTTTTTCTTAATCCAATTTGTGATTTTGCTATTTCCGCCATTTGGACCACCGCCATGACCGTGCGAGCTAGCGGCGTAATATTTCAATTTGCCATCCACCACCAACTGCTTAAATTGTTCAAGCGTAAGTGGCGTATCGCTACCGTTAAAGCCACCAATTGCCATAACTGGTTGACCACTAGTTAGCTGGATTGCCGCAGATTCATTAGCGCTATCCACCGCCACCAACCAAGTCGCACCATTTTGGTTTTGTAAAAGATACTGAACCAACGTGCTGTCTGCCTGAGATTTTTCATTATTACTTCCCTGCATCGCCGTTGAGTTCGGACCTGCCGTCGGAATACTGCCTGTGTGCGTAACATTGACAGTCGACAGCGCGTAAACAACTGGAGTGGTCATACACGCAGCCACAGAAGTGATAATTACCAAGTTCTGAAGCCAACGTTTCGGCGTATACAAATTGACCAATAGCCCAATCATACCGACAGCTCCCAGAACACCAACCGTCCACATTAGCCAAGTCATCGCACCAGCGTAGCTAAGGATAATTATCGCAATCACCGCCGTCACGCCAACCAACATAGGTAAAATCCAAGCATACGATTTTCGCCTGACGTACGCACCCCACAGAAACGGCACACCAATTCCAACCAAAGCTGCCACAGCTGGCGCCATAACCACCACGTAGTACGGATGAATCACGCCGCTAGTCATGCTGAATATTACGATATGAACGATCAGCCAAAGTATCCAGAATATCACTGCCGCTCGTCCGCGATTAGTTCGCGGAGTCTTGCGTAAAATCCATAAGAGTAGTCCGCCGCTCGCTAATGCTAAGATTAGTAACCATGCAATGTTCGGCCCAAAATCGTTATTGAATATCCTAAATATTCCAGTCTGCCCACCGAATCCAGTGCCGCCAGGACCATGACCGCCACTGGGAGCGCCGCCACCCATTCCGCCAGGGTTTGCTATTGCCATTCCACCACTCGGAGGAGTTCCGCCACCTCCGCCGCCGCGGTTTCCTAATAGTCGACCAAATCCGTTATAGCCAAAAATCAAACTCCAAATACTATTGTCATTCGTACTACCAACCCAAGGTCGATTGCCAGACGGCGTCAGCCAAACAAGCACGCTCCACCATAAAGTTGACACCGTCGTAATTACGCCCGCAAACATCAAATGTAGAAATCGCGTAACAATTGGCGGCTTAGCGAACGCCAGATAGACAATTACCATCGCGGGCAAAACCATCAAGCCCTGAAGCATTTTCGTGTTAAATGCCAGACCCGTAAACAGCCCCGCCAGACCGAGCCATAAAAGCGGTCGCCTGCCCTCTAATGACCTGAGAAATGCGTAACCGCTGGCGGTAAGCATAAATGTCAAAATAGCATCTGGATTATTAAATCCAAACATCAACGCCGCAACAGGAGTTAGCATTAATGTAACTGCGGAAATTATCGCGCTAGTAAAGCCGAATTGTCGTTTCACTGCCGAATATAATAGCCAGACCGAGCCAACGCCCGCTAATACGCTTGGTAGTAACATTGAAAAGCTGGAAAATCCAAACAGTCGAGCACTAAGGCCCATTATCATTGTCGCCAGCGGAGGCTTGTCGATTGAAACATAATTTGCCGCATCCAAACTACCAAACAGCCACGCCGTCCAATTTTGGCTTGCCGCCTGTACCGCCGCCGCGTAATAGCTATTTGCCATACCATTATGCATCGCGCCAAACATATACAACACACCCGTCGCAATCAGCAGAATTGGAAGAGTCATTTTCTCAAACCACGAGCGATCGTCCAATTCTTTATTAACTCGATGAAGTCCTTTTAAATCATCGATCGCAGTTTTTACAATCTTCACACGACTATCAGTATCTTCAATCCAAGTAACGGGTTGCTCGTGAATCGGCACGACTGCGCGCTCCGTTTTAATCAAAAGCTCAGTATCAAAGAACCACTCATTGTCCTTAATTTTTGGCAAAAATCTCTTCGCTACATCACGGCGAATCGCCTTAAATCCACACTGCGCATCGCTAAATTTGGTTCGCGACGTCAATTTGATAATCTTGTTATAACACCGTGAAATAAACTCCCGCTTAAAACCGCGGCTGGTCTTTGATTTTTTCATCAATCGAGAACCAATCGCCACGCCCGCTTCGCCCGCCACAAGCGGCTGGATCATCGGCAGAAAATCATCCAAGCTGGTGGACAAATCGACATCCATGTACGTCAGAATATCCGCCTGACTGCTTTGCCAGACTTGCTTTAATGCTCGCCCGCGACCGCGTTTAGCCAACCGCACGACACGAACTGATTGATGATTTTGCGCCAAGTTTTTTGCTATTTTTAAGGTGTTATCTTGACTGCCGTTATCCGCGATCGTTATCTGATAACGATATGGCAAATTTTCCATCATGTATTCGTCAAGTGTTTCAATGCTGCTTTGAAGAATTTTCTCCTCGTTCAGCACCGGCACGACTATGTCGACAAATGGATTAACTATCGCCCGAAACGGCGATGAACTAGAATCGGACGTAACAAGTCGCGACCTAGCTAATGGTTGGGGTGTGGTTGTTGCTCTCATGCAAACCACTATAAACAAGCGTTCTGTAAAAATGCTTTAAGACATCTGCAAATATCTCAGAGTGTCTACATACCATCAAAGACCAATAAAACTACATCGCCATCTACATTATTAACGCCCAACTCTATAAACCTCATCAAGTTATCTATCTGCTTAACGACGCCAACCTCTTGTCTCTCTTCCGCTAACTTTCGTATCTCTGGCAATTCATTTTTCATCAGCCGAACATACGAGTAGCCGTCTACGGCAGTATGTCCATAAAGATCAATATGCGCAATCACTGGAAATCGCTGCTCAAAATCTTCAGCACTCTCCGCTAAACTACTGGCAAAGTTAAAAATATCCTTTAAATCATTACTCTTTGGACCACTCTTAAAATCATCCCGTAAACATTGACTAGAAAGAAATCTAGCCCACATACCATCACAATAAGTGTTATTCATAGTCATTATTATCTCACCTATTCCGCGATATTATAAATATATAACCGCAAAATCAATAAAAAAGACCTCAACTATACTTGCTGGGGTCTTAAAATTCGATTTGGCTCCTCCCTAGCAAACGAGTTGCAAACCGAGAGTTCGAACTATGACGAGAATTATATAGGTAAAATCAAGGAAATTTTATACAATTATTAAATATATTTATAGCCCCTAAACACATAACGTGTTATCATAGTATTAGATAACTCGAGAAGGATAAAGCTGGGTTCCCGAATGGGAGTAAGTCCACAAGACGAGAATTCCTTTGCTCCTGGGGTTATCTACCTAGATTTACCGTTAGGTTTGATAGCGTCAATTACCCCGTTGGGGTCTTTTTTAATTTGAGCTACTATAAAATCCACAAGAGCTGGGGCATAAGAATAGGTCGGCTTCTTACCATCCATCTTATGGGCATATGCATAGACTATATTGCTCTTCACATCATAGAAGTTCACAAATAGCGTTAGGTCGCTTGTATTAAAGGCGGTCCGCAAGTCTCCGTTCGGCCTGGTGTACTTAAATGGTATATTTTCAGTCGCTAACCTTTTGTTTACAGCACTTACAACATTTCCAAATGAGAAGTTGTGCGTATTACTCGGGTCTCGCAGTTCCTTTACAACTTTAACCTTCTTATCAGAGCCCCTATCAATTGCAATGACGAAATCGGCCGAACCTTTCTTCTTCGTAATATATACTTCCTGTCTGATACCGATTGAAAACTTTGGATTGTTTTCCGTTTTCTCTAATACCGCCAAGTCATTTCTGTACGTAATTAACTTTTCCGCAAGCTCGGCTGAGTATTTCGCCCGAACAGTCTCGTCGGTAAAATCACCAATGTTCACAGACAACGTAAGAAAGCTATCGGGTATATTTTCAGCAACATCAATATCATGAAATTCGTTCATCTTGTTTCGGAAGTTAATTACACATGACTGAAAAAGCGGAGCATAGATAATGCCATATTCCTCAGTGATAAAGTGCGTTCCTGTATTTCTAAGCTCAATAATCTTCTCAAGGTTCTTACGTAGCGGGTCCTTATCGTTAGTAAACACTTTTTCTATCGACTTAGACAAACTGATAGTCCGTTCAGGATTGTCTTTGAAATAAATACTATCCTCACCAAATTGCCTGATTATTTGAGCCTTGAGCATAAGCTCCCAAGCGTTACAAACGAAAAACGCAAAACCTTCAACACGATACCTGAGTGTCGGTTTATTAAATACCTCAAGACCCATAATAAAAGCCTCTCGGCTCTTTTGGACGAGTTGGTTTATCAGCTTATTTCTTGACCTTTCGCTCACATGGTTATTGTATCACTTAATCAAGTGATAGACACCCCCTGTAGCGGTACTTTTATTTTTTGAGAACGTCGTAAACGTACTACCTAAATTATCGTGGATAGCAAAAATAGTGTGTATTCCGTTTTACTCAGCAATTATACAAGTTCAATAGCGATCGTGCTTTTGGTAATGGCGGTAGTCTCTTGTTTTTATGCGTAAATACTCCATCTATAAAATGGTAGATTTCCGAGGGTATTTTAAGCAGGCATTTCTTGACACTATTCTTAGCATAAGCGATCTTATTTAATTGATGTTACCGGTTTCATTTCCGCTACCAAGCTACGTCAATATAGAAGAGGCTTGCTGGCTGACCAAACAACTTAATATCAAACTTGAGGCTTGGCTCAACAATCGTACTAGCGTTGTGTATTCTAAATGATATAGCCCAACCATTATTCATAGTTAAATGAACCGTAGTTTTTGAATCATCCTTAAATGACAGTTCAATTATCCGTGTAGGCAATTCTATGTCAGGTATTACAATATCAGGTTCCTTTGAATTACTAGACCGGTTAAGTGTACCAAACAAATTAAAAGGTATAACTCTTGTCGTATGATTTTTGTAGTGGATAAGCTTGTAATAATCGTTCCCATTACTACCTAGAAGATACTTCACAAGACCAGCAGTAACATCGTCACCATATTTTTCATAGGCTCGCTGCAATTCATCTATAAATGCATTCAAAATCGGCACATATATACTATGCTCCTTATCTGGCAGCTCTCGCCATTTCACTTTTCTGCTTTTCAGGTTTTGCAATTCCGAAAAAATTAAGGATATTTCTTCAAAATATGCAGAAGATGAAGGTATACCAAACCAAGACTTCCCGAAATCTAACTTCGCACTAAGTCTTGAATGTTTCAAGGCCTCGTGGTTATGTTTTACAGATACACCTATTTCCCACTGGACATCCCGCCTGATTATCAACACATCTCTAATGTCGCCTAATTTTGCCACGTCGTCAGACTGAAGCGAAACAGTAAGTTTATCTTGTCCATCTTCTGTAATCTTTGGCTCCATTTTTATTATTGCTTCAATGCCCGCTTTTGCTGAAGTAAGCATATCATTACGTTCTTCTTCCGTAATATCATTTAGATACCTGCCGCGAGCAATAAGAAAACTATTATTCTCTACAATCTCAACAGGACGGATTAGTTGAACCATCTCTACCAGAGCAGTAAGACAAGCATACTCATATGCCTTACCTTTTATTGTTGAGTTGATTGTGCTTCTGTCTTCGTCCATACGTCTTTAAGCTCCTTCTTTATCTGCTCGGCAATAGCATTAGCAAGATTAACTGGAACGGCATTACCTACCATCTTATATCCGTTTGCTACATCCCTATATAAAAACTTGTAACTATCCGGAAATGTTTGTATTCTAGCGGCCTCTCGCACACTTAAGCGTCTATACATGTGTTCCTTGCCTTCACAAAATATCTGCTTATTAGGCTCAACCTTAACCATCTTTGGTGCTTTAGGATGTAACGGGGCTTGTCGTCCGCCAGCCTGAATAGTAAACGACGGCTCATCCCAAGAGCGAACCCTGTTTCTTGACATAAAAATCGGCGAAAATCCACCTATCATATACTCGTGATTATCAATTTCAAGGTCGCCATTTGTCTTATTTTTTTCAAGAGCGGGTATCGCCTCTGGCAAATCACCAATTGCATCTCTGAGATTAGGTTTATATTCATTTGGCTCCGGAAATGTAAATGTACGATTTAAATCCTTGCGATAACCCACTATGATTACACGCAGGCGGTCCTCTGGAACATTGTAGTCATTTGCGTTGACAAGCTTCCAGCTAATATTATACCCAGCTTCCTCAAAATCTTTAAGAAAACCATTGAAGCTTTCGGAATGCTTTGGAGCAAGAATACCAGAAACATTTTCAACAAGAAAAAACTTTGGTTGCTTCGCTTTAAGAATGCGAATATAGTCGTTAAAAAGGCGTCCTCTTTTATCAGCTATTCCACGACCCGCACCAGCCTCACTCCAACTCTGACAAGGAGGACCGCCAAGCAAACCATCGCAATCTGGTACTTCGTTCTCAGGGACGTCTGTAATACTACGTTTGTCTAATATTGTGTGCGGGAAATTATACTGGAAGGTATCCCAAATAGTCTTGTCATACTCGTTAGCCCAGATAATCTGGAAACCAGCATTTTCAAAACCAAGGTCCAAGCCTCCAGCTCCCGAAAACAGTGATACTATTTTCATTGGCATTGCTTTTATCCTTTGTTAATTATTTACTCTTTAATTATATCAGAATAAGCATTTACATTATTTACTATTATAGAAATAATTAAAGTAAAAGAGTAAGGCTTTGAGAAATAACATCCCCTCCAATAAAAAAGACCTCAACTATACTTGTTGAAGTCTTAAAACTCGATTTGGCTCCGGCAGCTGGGCTCGAACCAGCGACCTATTGGTTAACAGCCAACCGCTCTACCACTGAGCTATGCCGGAATATATCTTGTATTATAGCGAGTTTTTGAATAGTTGTAAAGTTACTGACGGACAATTTCCAATGCTTTTTTTAAAATCTCCACTTCCGAGCGTGATTTTTCGTCGTCCTCGGCTTCTCTCTTCTTAATTTCTTTCGCTAAATTTTGCCACCAAACTTCTTTTTTCTCACTGCTCAGCGTCAAAGACCTAACTTCGCCGTCTTGCTTCTCCAAAAATCCCGCAGCCACCAAATTATCAACATGTTTTGCCACCGTCGACACCGATTTATAGCCTAAGGCGCGCATAATTTCCCGAAGCGTCGGACTATAGCCATTACCCTTTATAAACCCATCGATAAAATCCAACATTATTTTTTGCTTTTTCGTCAGTTTCATATCTAAAGTATACACCATACGCTATACTTAAAATATGGCAAAAAAATACATTAACGACGTTCGATTCTGGCTATTGGCTATCGTTATTTTTGGCGGCGGCTTCGCTCTGCATCCCAGTGTCGGCTTATCAATTCTGGATTTTTCATCTTTGCGCGTAGGATTATATCAAATCGTTGCCGTAAGCCTACTGTTATTTTCCTTGCCCTTGCTACTTAAAAAACGCCAAGAATTGTTGAAAAACCGATGGCTAATCGGCGGATTTTTGGCAATTTTTATCGCCATTGTCGTCGGCATATTTTTCGCAGAAGCACGCCTGCGCACCGCGTTATATTCATTATCGCTATTATTCTTACTCACCGTCGGATTATCCGCTGGCTTAATTTACAGCGAATTATCAAAATCAGAAAAACGTAAACTCATC
The DNA here is from genome assembly GCA_938041005.1 of uncultured Candidatus Saccharibacteria bacterium. Classification (GTDB taxonomy): domain Bacteria; phylum Patescibacteriota; class Saccharimonadia; order Saccharimonadales; family Saccharimonadaceae; genus Nanosynbacter. The sequence goes on from CALHZJ010000020.1 coordinate 8,345, forward strand.
AATGTCGGATTATGGAGCGGGCTAATTTTTGGGATTTTAGCAATCATTCAGCTCATCGTCGCCACTTTTGAACCAACAGGATTTGGTACGCTTTGCGCTGGTTGTAAGGCCGACGTTTTTGGATTTCCACGAATCAATTTATTCGCTGCCGAACCGCAATTCTTCGCCAATTCTCTACTTCCAGCATTTTTCCTTGCGCTCTTTCAATCAAAATCTCGCCTAGCCAAATTTAGCCTATTTTTCACGACTCTTGCCATATCTTTAACATTTTCCCGTGG
>CALHZJ010000021.1 GCA_938041005.1 uncultured Candidatus Saccharibacteria bacterium
TTGTGCGGATTTTGAGTGGGACAGGATTTTGGAGCTTCAGAGGTTGGCTATTACAACGCCGCGATTCAACGCCGATGAGCTTGAGGCGGAAAAGGGCAATGTTCGCTCTGAATTGACTGGTTATCTCAACAATCACAACCGTGTGATGTGGCCGCGCATTCAGCAGGCGCTGGGTGAAGATATTTTGACGTATAATCAGCGCCTAAAAACAATTGCTAATATCGAGTTGAAAGACATTAAAAATCATCACAAGCGAACGCATACTTTGAAGAATATGCGGTTTGTGGTGGCTGGAAAAATGGCTGGACGAAAAGCGGCTATTAAAGAACATCTTGAGGGCTGGCAATTAGAGACGGGCGAGCGATTCGTTATTCCGCGCGACGAACCACGCAGGGCTAACCCAGTCTTAGTTAAGCGAAAAGAGGCGACTAATTTGACGTTTGGCTGGTCAATGATGATTCCGCGCGAGCTAAGCGACGAAGAAGTCACGGCTATGAACGCATTGAACCACATTCTGACCGGCACGATGAGCTCGAGGATTTTTGGCGCGGCTCGTAAAAAAGGCTTGGCATATGGTATTTTTAGTGATACATCAATTGGTTTTTACGATTCGGCTTGGGATTTTGGCGGACAAGTAAATGTCGAAACTGCAGAAAAACTCTTTGATATTATCGTGAGAGAATTGAAGAAAGTTTTGGCTGGATCTATTTCTGATGAAGATTTGGAAAGTGTGAAGTCATATTCGTTGGGTCGTTATCAAATGGGTGCTCAAACTGTTGGGCAAGTAAGCAATTTTTACGTAGGACGATATTTTGCTGATGATTTCGTGAGAGATTATGCTGCCGTTCCAGATTCTATCTTGGCGGTAACTCCCGATCAGTTGATTGAAACGGCTCGTCAATTTTTTGCATCCAACACGTGGACGTTGGCGGCAGTTACTTCGGAAGAAAAAGAGCTATTAACAAAGCTGTACGATAAGCTCGACAAGCTGTTTTAGGGTGTAATCGTAAATTTCCCGTGATATAATCAGGTTATGAAAATTGTCATTGCTGGTTTTGGTGTTGAAGGTCAATCTAATTTGCGGTATTTTCGGGAGAAGTTTCCGGAAGCTGATTTTTTGGTGGCGGATGAGCGTGAAAAAGTAGATAATTTGCCAGAAAATGTGGCTTATCAGACGGGATTTTCGGGGCTGGAGGATGCAGATTTAATCGTTAGGTCGCCAAGTCTTCCGCCAAAAAAGATAAAGACTAGCGGTCAAATTTGGTCAGCGACAAATGAGTTTTTTGCCAGTTGCCCAGCGACTATAATTGGCGTGACTGGCACAAAAGGCAAGGGGACGACGTGTAGTTTTATCTCGTCGATTTTGCGTGTGGCAGGTAAAACCGTTCATTTGGTGGGGAATATTGGCGTGCCAGCTTTGGATATTTTGCCGAAAATTGAGAAAAATGACATTGTCGTTTATGAATTGTCCAGTTTTCAATTGTGGGATTTGCAGAAATCTCCGCACGTTGCCGTGGTGCTGATGATTGAACCTGACCACTTGAACGTCCACGCTGATTTTAATGACTATTTGGCGGCAAAAGCGAATATTGCTAAGTTTCAAACCGCTGACGATTATGTTGTCTATAATTCTCAAAATGAGTTTAGTTCGTCGATTGCAGATACGAGTTTGGCGCAGAAAAAGGAATATCCATTTGTTCTCTCGGACGATATAACTTCTGCGATTCGCTTGCCGGGTAAACATAATATTGACAATGCTTGCGCGGCGATATTGGCTGTAAAGTCGATTTTGCCGAACGTGTCAGATGATGAGATAAGGAAGGGGCTTAGCGAGTTTACAGGGTTGCCACATCGACTGAAGTTTGTTGCTGAAAAATACGGCGTGAAATATTACGATGATAGTATTTCGACAACTCCAGGCAGTGCGATTGCGGCGTTAAAGGCTTTTGTAGAACCGAAAATTTTGATTTTGGGCGGATCGGATAAAGGCGCGGATTATTCTGAACTAGCAAAAGAAATTGCCCGACAAAACGTGCGACTGATAATTATCAATGGCGCTAACGCTGATGAAATTAGGGGAGTTCTGCGAGAAGAGAGCATTTCTTGTGAGATTGTCCAATTGAATATGGCGACAATGAAAGAAGTTGCCAAATCAGCCAAAAATAAAGCGCAATCTGGCGACGTGGTGATCCTTAGCCCAGCGGCTGCCAGCTTTGATATGTTTAAGAGCTATTCTGATCGTGGCGAGCAATTTGTAGCCGCCGTAGAAGAGCTTTAATCTTGATAAACTTCTGGTTTTAAGACGCCGATGTATGGCAAGTTGCGATATTGCTGGCGAAAATCCAGACCATAGCCAACGACAAATTCATTCGGTGTATCGATGCCGACGTAATCGGCTTTTGCATCAACTTCGCGTCGCGCTGGTTTGTCTAATAGCGAGCATATTTTTACCGACGCAGCATTTTTTGCGGCAAATAATTCTCTTAGCGCTTGGGCGGTTCGACCGCTGTCAATTATGTCCTCAACTATCAACACATGCCTATCCGTCACGTCGGTATCCAAATCTTTGATAATTTTTACAGATCCAGAAGATTTTGTGTCGTCGCCGTAGCTGGAAACCGCCATGAAGTCAATTTCCATATAGCAATCTATCGCTTGTATCAAGTCGATCATAAACGGCGTCGCGCCGCGTAAAATACCCACGACAACAGGATTTTTATCGTGATAATCCTCGGTCAATTTTTTCCCAAGTTTTTGAACTGCCGTTTTTATATCTTCGTTCGTAAATAGAATTTTCTCAATATCTTTATCCATCTTTTTATTTTAACAGAGAATTGAGCGCTGAAAAATGGTACAATAAAGTATATGCAACCGCTAAAAAAGAAAATTGGTGAATTAGAAAAAGAAATTGAACAGGCTAAAAAAGCGCTGAAGTTTTCTGATTTGGAGCAGAAATTGGCGGAGCTGGATGATCAATTGAATCAGCCGGAAATTTGGAATAATCCTGATTACGCTCAAGAATTAACAAAGCAGGCGTCGAGCCTTCGTCAGACCGTCGAGCCTTGGCGGACTTTGACGGTGCAGGTTGGTGATATGGTGGAGTTGATGGAGCTTGGTGATGATGATTTATTGCCGGAATTCCAAGCGCAAGTTGAAGCGATTGAGAAAAATTTTGAGAGCCATAAAACCGATTTGTTATTCTCTGGCGAATATGACAACCGTTCGGCAATTATGCGCATTTCCGCTGGAGTTGGCGGACTGGATGCTCAGGATTTTGCGGCGATGTTGGAGCGAATGTATTTGCGCTGGGCGGAAAAATCTGGCATGAAAGTTGATACACTGGAACGCTCGACGAATGACGACGCTGGAATTAAAACGGTCGTTTTGGAGATTTCTGGATCTTTTGCTTATGGAAAATTGCGGTCGGAAAATGGCGTGCATCGTTTGGTGCGATTAAGTCCGTTTAATGCGGACAATTTACGTCAGACTAGTTTTGCGCTTGTCGAGGTTTTGCCAAAAATTGACGCGCCAGATGAAATATCAATTGACCCGAATGACTTAAGAATTGACGTCTATCGTTCGGGCGGCAAGGGCGGTCAAGGCGTGAACACGACGGATTCGGCGGTTCGAGTGACGCATGAGCCGACGGGAATTACGGTGGCTATTCAGAATGAGCGCTCGCAGATTCAGAATAAAGAAACGGCGTTGAAGATTCTGCGGTCAAAATTGCTAGCGATGAAATTAGAGCAACACGCCGAAACTCTGTCTGATCTTAGGGCTGGCGAATCGGCAAACTGGGGCAGTCAAATTAGAAATTACGTTTTGCATCCATACACACTAGTTAAAGATACGCGCACAAAGCACGAAAATCGCAACGCTCAAGGTGTTTTGGATGGAGATATTGACGAATTTATCACAGCATATTTGGAACAAAATGCTAATTCTAAAAATATTTAGCTTATGGTATAATACTATTAATGATTCTGTTAGATAGGGTAACGAAGAACTACGGAAAAAATAATAAGCCGGCGCTGAATCGAGCAAGCATTCATGTTGGCGCTGGTGAATTTGTGATTATTGTTGGTACGTCGGGTGCTGGCAAATCGACTCTTTTGAAGCTTTTGACCAGGGAAGAAAAGCCGAGCTCTGGAAAAATTGTGGTTGGCGGAATTGATTATGACAATTTGAAGGACAAGCATATTCCGCTGTTGCGTCGTAAAATTGGCGTGGTATTTCAGGATTTTAAGTTGCTTCCGAATCGAACGGTGTTTGAAAATGTGGCGTTTGCGCTGGAAATTGCTGGGATGACAAATCGGGAAATTAAGGCGACTGTGCCGAAAGTTATTGAGCTGGTTGGTCTTAAGGGGAAGGAAAAGCATTTTCCTCATCAGCTTTCTGGTGGTGAACGTCAACGTGTAGCGATTGCGCGTGCGGTGGTGCGTCAGCCGAAGATTCTGATTGCCGATGAGCCGACTGGAAACTTGGATCCGAAACACAGTTGGGATATTGTTCGCTTGCTGGAAAAGATTAACAAGTATGGTACGACGGTTATTTTGACGACTCACAACGTGGAGATTGTTAACAAATTGAAGCGGCGCGTTATTACAATTGATCATGGTAAAATCACCTCTGATCAGGCGAGAGGGAGTTATAAACAGTAATGAAATCAGCTAATAAATCCAACAAGAACAAAGAAACTATCCGTATACGTCAGCGTCGACGAGGTTGGTTGACGTTTGTCAGAATGTGCCGATATGGTATCAATAACTTCAGTCGTAATGCCTGGCTAACGATTGCTGCGACCGCGGTGATGAGCATCACGTTGA
>CALHZJ010000022.1 GCA_938041005.1 uncultured Candidatus Saccharibacteria bacterium
CTTCTACTATATTTTCCATTTTTCAGAATATCTATAGCTCGTAGTCGTGCTCGCTTAGTGTAATTGATATTGTATTCTGCTAGCACTTCCCGAACTTCCGATTCTACAAATTTTTCGAAGTGCGTCAAGTTGTATATCATGTGATTTTTTGAGTCCAAGCTTAGGTTGGTTTGACTGTTGTCTAGGGCGAATTGATTAATATAGTTGCGTATATTGATTTTGAAGTCGTAATTCAGCTGATCAATACCTTTCTCTGCTTCTTCTTTTAGAAAACCCTTATAATTTACTAAGCCGTCTATGATAGCTTCTCTTGATGCGATGGGTTTGTGCTCGTTATTCCCGAGCATAGAGTTAGCTGCTTTTTTAGCTTGATCTATAAAATCAATCTTTACGGTATCAAATGCCTTTTTTATTTCCTCTTCAGTAAATTTATGGTTCAAAAGAGATTTTTCGTACGATGATTTTGACATATAAGTTATGTCTCTTTCGTGTATAAGTTTGAGGTATTTAACGGCCTGCTCTTGAAAATATTTAGTAAGATTCATCTCTCGACTTAATTCATCGAATACTGTTGCGACATCTTGTTCTGTATATGCAGGAGAAAAGCGATGACTTGAGTCAGTTAGGTATTGTATGATATCACTCTTTGAGCACATGCTCTTGTAGTGGTCGCACATAGTAAACCGTTCCATTATAAATTTGATTGTTTCTTTAGCACTATTGGCATAATTATAATTTGGGTATACAGTGTCGATGAATTGGGCTGCCGTGTCGTAACTGGTTTTGTAGCTGTATACGAAATGCTCAATAGAGTTCTTTTTGGAGTGATTTTTTATTACTGTATTAAAATCTTTAGCTTTCTCTGCTAATTCTCTTGAAAACCTCTTGTCCCATTTTCCGTCGCTTCCAACTACGTAGTTGTCTGGTGTGACGGTGTTCTTTAACATGTCGCCATCTTTACCGACGTAGTAGTCGCCTACCCATTGATTTAATAGCATATGACCTTTAGTATCGAAGTAGTACCATTTATCTCCAATCATTTCCCAGGCGTTTTCTGTCATGTGTCCGCTGGTATTAAAGTAGTACCAATAATCCTTTATATGTTCCCATTTGCTATGTGTGATATATCCGCGTCCATCAAAGTAATACCATTTGCCATCTATTCGTTGCCAATCATTCTTTGGGTAACTTCCATTGGAATTTTTGTACCACCATCCAACTGAATCCCTCTGCCAGCTTCCTCCGTTGGCGCTTGCTGTTGCTGGTGTGTAGACGCCGATTATAGCAATGCTAATAGCTGTGGCTACGGCTAATTCTTCGTCATTAGTCATGATCTGCTGAATTTGCTATAATTTACCTATGACTAAGAAACACGCTTACATCACTACCGCTATTCCTTACGTAAACGGCTTGCCACACGTTGGGCATGCTATGGATTATATGTTGGCAGACGTGTGGGCGCGTTATTCCAGACAGAACGGGCATGAAGTTCGTTTTCAAGCTGGCGTGGATGAGCATGGCAATAAAATTGCTGCCAAAGCTGCCAGTCAGAATCAAACACCTCAAGAATACGTCGACCAAACGCATGTCAATTTTA
>CALHZJ010000023.1 GCA_938041005.1 uncultured Candidatus Saccharibacteria bacterium
TTTCCAGCGCGCCACCAATTCCATAGCCATCAAAATCCATCGCGCCCAAAAACTCGGCAGTTTGCTTTCGTAGATCCTCGTAATTCGCGCCTTGCAAAACGCCAAATAAAGCTTGATACGGCTTATCTGGACGAGCCGCCCTTAGGCGCTTAACCTCCGCCAAACTTCGCTCCGCCCAGGCATGCGTCCTGGCCAGCGCCTCAACTTGATATTCGTACGGATCAATCAAAGAGGTCAATTCGTCAAACGCAAAAGTAATGTCAGCGCCAATTCCAGCCTGAATTTGCATGGACAATTCTGGCGTAAATTTATGATAAGAGCCATCCAGATGCGACTTAAACATCACACCGTTTTCGTCCGCCCAAGCATGACGCGACGATTTTTTAGCAATTGCAATTTCTTCATCAACATCAGTGCTCATTGCCAAAACTTTCTTAAAGCCAGAACCTAAACTCAGCACCTGGAAGCCGCCGCTATCCGTGAACGTCGGGCCATCCCAATGCATAAATTTGCCAAGATATCCAGCCTTTTCAATCAACTCATGCCCCGGCTGCAGATATAAATGATAAGCATTCGCCAGCACCGCCTGAGCGCCAACATCCCTCACCATCTCAGGAATCATCGCCTTAACATTAGCCTTAGTTCCAACCACAATAAACGCCGGCGTTTTAATATCACCATGTGGCGTGTGAATAATTCCTGTTCGTGCCAACGTGTCGTTAAATCGTGAAGTTATTTCAAAAGAAAAAGGTTTCATTTGATAGATTATATCAGTTTTTTCCGCTACACTAGAAACATGAGCAATAAAACCCTCGTTGATTTGGATCAGTGGCTAGCGCCGCACAAATCCACAATTCAGGCACGCGAGAAGTATATTTCTTCGAAACTGAAAAAGGTTTTAAGCAGCAAGACGCCGGCTGAATTCGCGATGGGTTTTTTACATTTCGGACTTCATAAAACGGATGCAGGCTGGATGTTTAGAGAATGGGCGCCGAATGCCACTCGGATGTTCTTAGTTGGCGATTTTTCAGATTGGAAAGAGCGTGAGGAATTCGCCTTAAGTCGCGATAAAAACAGCGAATGGAGCATAGATCTTCCTGAAGATTCACTTCGCCACGGACAGAAATATAAATTGCGTGTCTATTGGCCTGGCGGCGATGGCTGGCGGCTGCCTTCATACGCAAATTACGTCGTTCAGGACGAAAATTCTGTCGATTTTTCCGCGGTCGTGTGGTCGCCAAAAACTCCTTATGATTGGCAATATAAAACCCCGCCCAAGCCAAAAGTTCCACTAATTTACGAAGCGCACATTGGCATGAGTAGTCAGAAAGAAAAAGTTGCCAGCTTCAATGAATTTACCGCAGAAGTTTTGCCGCGAATTAAAGAATCTGGTTATAACACCATTCAACTTATGGCAATCGCCGAACATCCATATTACGGCAGCTTCGGCTATCACGTCAGCAACTTTTTTGCGGTTTCGTCAAGATTTGGCACGCCCGACGATTTTAAGAAATTGATTGACACGGCGCACGGAATGGGGCTGCGCGTCATCATTGACCTCGTTCACGCTCACGCCGCCAAAAACGAAGTCGAAGGTCTGGGCAATTTTGCCGGCGATCCGACACAATATTTCAAGCCAACGAATCATCCAGAATGGGATTCGCGGCTGTTCGATTACGGCAAACCGGAAGTTTTGCATTTTCTGGCAAGTAATTGTCGCTGGTGGCTGGATGAATATCACATTGACGGATTTAGGTTTGATGGCGTAACTAGTATGATTTACCACGATCACGGACTCGGAAAAAGTTTCACTAGCTATGATGATTATTTCCGCGACGACGTCGACAAAGACGCGCTCGCTTATTTAAGATTGGCAAATGAAACCATTCACACCGTTCGCCCTGACGCCACGACAATTGCAGAGGAAATGAGCGGCTTTCCTGGACTTGGCGCATCGACAAAGGGCGGCGGTCTGGGATTTGATTATCGCTTGCAAATGGGCGCGCCAGATTTATGGATAAAAACCCTGAAAGAGAAAAATGATGAAGATTGGGATTTGGGGCAATTAGCTTACACTTTGGGTTCGCACCGGCCAGAGGAAAAAGTCATTAATTATGCCGAAAGCCATGACCAAGCGCTTGTCGGCGATAAAACGCTGATTTTCCGGCTGATTGATAAAAATATGTATTGGCATATGGATAAAATTGATCCAGATCTTAAGACCGAACGCGGAATAGCCCTGCATAAACTAATTCGCTTGATGACCGCGGGACTGCACGGCGGCGGTTATTTGAATTTTATGGGCAATGAATTCGGGCATCCGGAATGGATTGATTTTCCGCGTGAAGGTAATAATTGGTCGTTTAAGCACGCTCGTCGGCAATGGATTTTGCGCGACAACGGCTTCTTAAAATATCAATGGCTGGGCGATTTTGATGCGGCGCTAATGAAAATTATTCGACAAATTGACAATTCTGATATTCAACATCTGACAGTTCGCCAATCTGATCATATGGTCAGTTTTATGCACGGCGACTTTTTATTTGTTATCAATTTTTCGCCCGACAAATCCCACTCAGATTACGCAGTACCCGCAGAAGCTGGCTCTTATAAGTTGGCGTTAAGTAGCGACGACAAGAACTTCGGCGGACAGGAGAGAATAGACCATAATTCCCGATTTTTCACTTCCCCAGCTCACAATAATCACAATCTTAAAGTTTACTTGCCAGCCAGAACGGGCATTATTTTACAGAAAGTTGACTAGTGTTGACTTTTTTGCACAAGTGTGGCATAAATTAATACAGACTTTTGTTGACAATCCCGTCAACGAAAGTAGTCCTTGCATGATTCAAAAAAGCAGAGGAGTATATCATGCTGAAACTCAAGATTGCTACCGCATCCCTGGCACTAGCCGGTCTAGTCCTGCTCCTTATGGGGAGCACATACCTCACCACTTCCTTGGCTGTGCTCTGCACAGCCATAGCATTGTTCCTGGCTCTACACCTAACATTTAGGTATTTCATGAGACTGATGGAATATTGGAGTGAGGGTTGGCTGTGGTTTTCCTCAGTCTGGTTGTCCATTATATCGGCGTTTACGGCAGTTAGTGTACTCCAAGACATTGGAGTCGTAAACATGCCGCTTAGTGCGACCATCGAAAACGCACAGAAGATGGGAGACGTGGGACAGTATGTCTCAATTGCGAACATTGTCTCCATTCTTCTTTCGGTTAGCGTACCACGACGGTCGCCCACGCGTGACAACAGCGACGACGACAACAAGGGCTAACGCCCGTCAAGAAATAGCTCGCTGAGGCTTAGACCTCGGCTTGAGCCTTGGCGGGCTATTTCTATTGGTATAAAATTTGTTACACTAGATATTGTGAAGAAAAAAGTACCAAAATTCATTGAGC
>CALHZJ010000024.1 GCA_938041005.1 uncultured Candidatus Saccharibacteria bacterium
CTCAAAGAAGCAAAAGGCAAGATATTGCAAAAAGATAGTTTTTATGCCATAATATTGACGTATGAAAGAAAAAACCGTTATTGGCTCAACTGAGTTTGTAGATTTTGGCAAGCGAGCGCAAAAAGTCCCAGCTAAAATTGATACGGGCGCCGATTCCAGTGCGGTTTGGGCGAGTAATATTCGCATTGATAAAGATGGAGTGTTGAAGTTTTCTTTGTTTGGTGAAGGTTCGCCGTATTATAACGGTAAAATATTTAAGAGGACTGATTATTCTGTGGCTAGCGTACGCTCTGCAATGGGTCAAAATCAGATTCGTTATCGAACGCACTTTTGGGTGAAGATTGGTGGGCGAAAAATTAAAATGCTGATGAATCTATCCGATCGGTCGAAGAATGAATTCCCGGTGCTAATTGGAAGACGGTCGATTTCTGGAAAATTCCTAGTGGATGTCTCAAGAAAAAATGTTCGCAGAAAAAAACCGTCCGTAACTGCTAGTCTTAATGAAGAAGTAAAATTGAATCCATACGAATTTTATAAAAAATATCATCAGAAAGGTGAAGAAAAGTAATGCGAATTGCAATCTTATCTAACGGCAACATTAATTATTCGACGCTTCGCCTGAAAGAAGAGGCTGAAAAGCGCGGTCATCAAGTTAAGATTATTAAGTATAAAAACTGCTACGTTTCAATTGATGAAAAGCACCCGACGGTCATCTATAAAGGCAAGGAAATTGGTGATTTTGACGTGGTGATTCCGCGAATCGCGAGTCATATGACAAAGTATGGAACAGCGGTTTTGCGTCAATTGGAGATGATGTATCCGAAGGCGTTTTTCATGAATCGTTCAATTGCAATTACTAGGGCACGAGACAAGTTGCGTTCAACTCAGCTATTGGTCAAGGCGGGAGTGTCGATTCCGAAGACGGTCTTTTCTCGAAACGCGACTGACATTGATTCGCTCATTGAAGAGATTGGTGGTATGCCGGCGATTATTAAGTTGGCGCGCGGCACGCACGGAAATGGCGTGGTTCTGGCGGAAACTAAGAAGGCTGCCAAGTCGGTTCTGCAGGCGTTTTATTTGACCAACTCGGACGGCACGAACGTGCTACTTCAGGAGTTTATTAGAGAGTCGGCTGGTGTCGATATTCGTGCGTTTGTGGTCGGTAGCCAAGTGGTGGCTAGTATGAAGCGTCAGAGTTTGGACGATGATTTTCGTAGCAATTTGCACAAGGGCGGCGAAGGAACCAGTATAAAATTGACAGATTCTGAACGTAAAATGTGTGTGAAAGCCGCTAAGGCAATGGGACTAACAGTTGCCGGAGTCGATTTCATGAGATCAAGCCGTGGAGCTTTGGTGCTGGAGGTTAATGCTAGTCCAGGATTTGGAATTGAGAAAATTACTCGCCGAAATGTGGCTGGAAAGATAATTGAATACATCGATCGAAACGCCAAGCGTGGCAATAAAAAAGATAAAATCGGCGCTTAAGCATAAACTTGTTATAATAGGTTTATGGACGAGCCTCGTCACTCGACAGTAACTCAGACTGTCATCAAATGGATATTTATCTGCGGTATGCTGATGGTTATTGGTGGGGCAATTTTTTATGCTTTTCGAACGGTTTCGCCAAAAACGGAAATGATTTACCTGAATAAGACGATGCTCCGGGCGGAAATTGCTAACGACGAAGAATCGCAGCGAAAAGGTCTGTCCGGAAGGCTGGGAATTGATGAGAATTATGCCATGCTATTTGTCTTTGACCATAACGATCGTCATAAAATGTGGATGAAAGATATGAAGTTCTCGGTTGATATAATTTGGATCAATGATAAAAAGCGCGTTGTCTATGTAAAACATAACGTCAAGCCAGACGCTGAGCCGCATGAAAAATATGCGCCACCAGTTCCGGCAAAGTACGTGTTAGAGGTGAAGGCGGGAGTTGCTAAGCGTGCGAGCGCCACGATTGGGTCACAGGTAAAATTTGATTTGGAGGAGGATAAATGAGCGTGATAATTCTATTTGGAGCAATTTTAGTAACGGTTTTTGCGGTTGCATTTGTTTCATCTCGAAGATTCGGTCCATTGGCGTTGTCGTTGGCGACGGGATTTTTACTATCAGAATGGTGGGGCGGCTGGCTGATGGGGGTGCTGGACGGCTTGAAATTGGAAACTGGTTTATTGCCAAATGGTGTAATTTCGGGATTAGTCTTAACGTTGGTTCCGTTAATTATGCTTCTTTTAAGCGGTCCGAGATATCAGAAAAAACATGAGAGAATTGTCTCGGCGGTGGGAATCGCGTTTTTGACAGCAGCGCTATTGGTGGTTCCTCTGGGAAAATATATATCACTAGACGGACAGGCGCTGGAGCTGTATAAGATTTTCGCGAATAATTGGCGATATGTGGCTACGTTTGGTCTGGTGTGCGGTCTAATTGACATTTTTTCACTACATACTGGCGGACATAAACTCGCTAAGCATTGACCTTTGTGTTGGTTTGTGCTAGGATGAAGAAAGCGGATATTCCGAATGGGTCCATAGCTCAGCTGGTTAGAGCACCTGCCTTTTAAGCAGGGTGTCCCGGGTTCAAGCCCCGGTGGACCCTCCAAATTTGAAATCGACTCCCTTGGTGGAGTCTTTTTTATGGCTTCAGATCCAGATATACTTTAAGTATGAATAGTTGGCTATTTAAGAAGTTGCATATTTCTTGGCTGGTGGCGGTGTGGTGCCTCGGTCTGACAATTGGCGTAATTTCCATCCATTACATACCGCGGTCGTTTGCGGCGAATCCATTATTTTTATTGGTCGGGCTGGCTATTTTTGTAATCGTGGCAATTTGGCGCTGGCGATTTTTTGTGATTTTAGCAATTATTTCTGGAGTTTTGATTGGTCTTTGGCGTGGTGAAATTGGCAGAAAAGGCGTGGAGGTTTATAATTCGTTAATCGGAAAAGTCGCAATTGTTCAAGGTCAAGTTTTGGAGGATCCTGATCTCGATAAAAATAGTCAAACGGTTCTTAGACTGGGCAATTTGCGGATGAATAATAAAAAATTGCCAGGACAAATTTGGGTGACGACGCCAGATAAAAACTCAATTAAGCGTAGTGATATCGTGAAGGTTAAGGGTAAAATGACGGCGGGATTTGGGGCTTTTTCGGCGAGCATATATCGGGCAAAAATTATTAGTGCAGAAAGACCCGTTCCGGGTGATGTGGCAGTGGGAGTTCGTGATTGGTTTGCGGGGCGGGTCCGTGAGCATATTCCGGAATCAGAATCCGCGTTGGGATTGGGATTTTTATTGGGATTGCGACGCGCCATGCCAGCTGAATTAAGTGACAATTTGAAAATTGCTGGACTAACACATATCGTGGTGGCGAGCGGCTACAATTTAACAATTTTAGTTCGTTTAGCGCGGCGATTATTCGCCAAGCGATCAAAATATTTAGCGATGCTCAGCGCGGCTGTTATGATAATCGGTTTTATGGCGGTGACTGGATTAAGTCCCAGTATGTCGAGGGCTGGTTTGGTGGCGGGACTGAGTTTGGCGGCATGGTATTATGGTCGGGCAATTCATCCGCTAGTCCTACTTCCTGTGTCGGCGGCAATTACGCTATTGATAAATCCACAATTTGGTTGGGGTGATTTGGGCTGGCAATTAAGCTTTGCTTCGTTTGCGGGGGTAATTATGTTGGCGCCGCTTTTACATTCTTATTTTTTCGGCAATAAAGAGCCGGGCGCGTTTCGGCAGATTTTAATTGAAACTTTGTCGGCGCAAATTATGACATTGCCGCTACTTATGATGAGTTTCGGCGTTATTAGTAATGTGGCGTTAATCGCGAATATGCTGATTCTGCCGTTTGTGCCGCTAGCGATGCTGCTGACGTTTATGTCGGGCGTGCTGGTTTTTGTGCCGATGGTTGGCGTGTTGATTGCAATTCCGACGACGTGGCTACTCGGCTATATGATTCGAGTTACCAATTGGACGGCTGGATTTGAGTGGGCTCAAATGGAAGTCAGTATCAATTTGTGGCAGTGTGCGGTTTTATATGTGGCGCTAATTTTGGCAATGATTTGGATGAAAAAGCAAACTAAATTAGACCTCGCTAAGATAAATATTGTGGAGTAGTGTATAATAGTAACAGATTGAAATAGCAAATAACTTTAGGAGAAATTATGTCAGGACACAGTAAATGGGCTACAACTCACCGACAAAAAGCAATTGTTGACGCTAAGCGCGGCGCGATTTTTACGAAATTGGGTAATCAAATTGCTATTGCGGCACGTGGCGGCACAGATCCAGCGCTGAACTCAAGTTTGGCGATGGCAATTGAAAAAGCTAAGGCTGCGAACATGCCTAGTGCAAACATCCAGCGAGCGATTGATCGAGTGGCGGATAAGAGCGCGGCGGCTTTGGAAGAAATTGCTTACGAAGGTTATGGTCCTGGCGGCGTGGGCGTTATTATTGAAACAGCGACAGATAATCGCAATCGAACATTGCCAGAGGTAAAAACTGCGTTGGTTAAAAATGGCGGACGAATTGCTGATGCTGGTAGTGTGATGTTCCAATTTACGCGCAAAGGCGTCATTACTATTGAAGGCAGCGGGGAAGATTTGTTGCTAACTGTTTTGGATGCTGGCGCCGAAGATGCTGTCGAGGAAGACGGCGAAATTATCGTGTATACGGAGTTGAAAGATTTGGCGAGTGTGCGGAATAAATTGGTTGAGCAGGGCTTGAAGGTTAAGGATGCGGAGTTGCGATACATTGCCAACACGCCGATAGAAATTGCCGACATGGAAACTGCGCAGAAATTGATGAAAATGATTGATGCGTTGGACGATTTGGATGACGTTGTGAATGTTCATACAAACGCAGATATCACGGCGGAATAAAATCATCGCTTTAAGGAATCGCTCCTTTTCTGGGGCGATTTTTAATTTGACAAAAAGTACGCTAAACTAAAGATGATTAACCATAAGCAAGGAGCGAGCATGAAGTATTTGCGTAACACACTACTTATGATACTAGCCGTGGCACTAATAATGCCGTCGCCGTTGGTTTTGGCGGAAGGCGTTTCAGGTGCTACTCAAGAGTCGAAAGTTGATGACGTTCAGACTGTTGATAATAATCTTAAATCGGCTGAGGAAGCGAAATATCCAGTTGTTGATAAGGAACAGATCGATAGCAATTCACATTCTCAATCAAGTGAAAATCCCGAGACTCCAACGGAGAATTCGTCTATAGATAGTCCGAGCGAAAATCCTGCTACCAATGAGTCTTCAAAGTCCGAACCAAACCCCGAATCTGAGTCGCCAAAAATAGATAATCCAGGTGAAAGAATAGAAGAAAATGCTCCGATATTAATTTCAAAGATTAGTCAGGATAAAAAATACGTTGAGATTTATAATCCGACGAATCAGAATGTTAATTTGGCTGGTTGGAAAATAGAGTATTACACTGGATCTGGAGTTAAAACCGTTGGAAAAATTTTCAAGGATGAAGTAATCTCGGCGAACGGATTTTTGGTTTTGTCGAACGATAAGATGTCGGCAGATGTCATAAAGTTTGATAATAATTTAGGTTTGGCTCAGAATGACGGATCGGTCGTGTTGTCGCGTTCGGACGGGTCGGTTTCAGATACTGTTGGTTGGGGAAATAATTCAAAGTTTGCAGGCTCGCCAATTAAAGGCGGCGTGAAGATTGTTTGGCGCTGTTTTGTTGGTGAAAATATTATTGATTCGAAAAATAATTCCACTGATTTTTTGTCGAGTAAAGATTCCGACAATCAGGAAATTGCGCCGTATTCGCGTCCGAATTGTAAAAGTCCAGAATCCAACTCTGAATCTCCAAAGAAGTTGAATAAATGTGAAGGCCTGAAGCTAAGTGAAATTGCGTCGAATGTTGATGAACAGTTCATTGAAATTATTAATTCTGGTGAAAAAACCGTCATTACGACAGGCTGTAAATTGACAGTTGGCGATTCTGGTGTTCGTGAAAATATTGGTAACATCGAATTAAATCCTGGTGAATTTTTAACGATCAAAATAAAAAATACGAATCTGAAATTGCCAAAAACAAAAGGAAAAGTTTATTTACTGGATGAGGCTGGCTCGAAAATTGATGCCGCTAAATATAGTAGTATGCCGAAAGGTGCTTCATGGAGTTTGGTTGATGATGAGTGGATCAAAACATTTGCTATTACTGAAGGCGCTGCTAATATCTTTAAGGAATATTTGGATTGTCAGAATGGTTACGAGCGAAATGCGCTGGGTAGATGTGTGAAAATTACCATTTCGCCCGTTGAAAACTCTTGTCCCGCTGGTCAATATCGTCATCCGGAAACTCGCCGTTGTCGAAAAAATGAAGCGGCAAAAACTATTACGCCTTGTAAAGATGGTTATTATCGTAGTGAAGAAACTGGTAGGTGTCGATCTATCGCATCGGCTGCGGCAAAAACTTTGAAGCCTTGCTCAGAAGGTCAATTCCGTAATTCAGCTACAGGTCGATGTAAGAAAATTGCCTCCACTGACGATATAGCAAAAGAATGCCCAGAAGGATTTGAGCGCAACCCACAAACTAAGCGATGCAGAAAGATAAAATCGGCTAGTATGCCGACCGTTGGTTCGGCGGCTGCTGAAGTTAAGCAAATCGCTGGTGCTACTTGGGGTTGGTGGGTATTTGGTGGCGTGAGCTTACTGGCCGTCGGTTACGGCGTATGGCAAT
>CALHZJ010000025.1 GCA_938041005.1 uncultured Candidatus Saccharibacteria bacterium
CAACTAATGCTAGAGTGGCGATAACACCTAAGAAGACATTAAATCCTGTGTTTGCGAGTAGACCTCTTATAGCATTTTGAGGCTTATTAGCTGGGAGTAGGACAAGAGGCGGCAAGAGTCACCAGACATGCAGGTTGAATTCGACAGGATAAAACGGATTATCGAGGAGTCTATCGATTCACCGTTAATCGTTGATCTCATATCGCCAAGGTTTACCGTGGAGAGCGTCCTCAAAGGGTCGTTACCGCGAGTTTTACCAGTGTGATATTGATGTGATTGGTGAAGGGGAGTTGTCAGTTGCGTATGATGCAGAAATACCACGAGTAATCTACTCAATTTTTTCGCAACTTGATTTCGGTAAGTTCACTATTCGAGTGAGCAACCGAAAGATTCTCTCTGGATTGATTGAGCATCTTGAATTGAGCAGTTCTTCGGTTGAAGTAATGCGTGTCATTGACAAGGTAGATCAAATCAGTCGAACAGAGTTTGTCGCTGAACTGAAAAAGCTTGGTATGAACACCGATCAGATTGATTTGCTGAATCAGTACGTTTTTGCCGAGGGTGACCCGGACAGTATTTGGCTACACTTCGTGCCGCCAAAATTGATAGCCTAGAGCTGCAGAAGGGTATTGAGGAGCTTGAGTCGGTTGTATCGCTCATGCGTGATATGGGAATTCCTGATAATTATTTCAGGATCGACCTAACGATTGCACGAGGTCTCGACTACCATACCGGCACTATCTATGAGACAACGCTGGATGATTATCCTCGCCTTGGATCGGTATGTTCTGGCGGTCGCTATGATGATTTAGCGTCTCACTATATCAACAAAAAACTTCCTGGGGTTGGTGTGTCTATTGGTTTGACCCGGCTGTTTAGTCAGCTAGTCGAGCAGGGTATAGTTAAGCCTCAGAAGAAGTCAATTGCTGAAGTGCTGACTGTTCCACTGACAGATGACCAGTTTAAGTCTGCACTTAATCTAGCAAGTAGTTTGCGAAATAATCCCGCTCGGCACGAGCGAGATTCTCGGTGTTGACCTACTCCCTTATTGGATCGATCTTTGGTATAATAGGTTACATGACGAAATTATTTTTGCAACATCACCATCATCTCCACGTGTAGACAGGAGGTGTTTTTGTTGTTGTGGTATGCCTCCTGCGGGAGGTTTTTTGATTGATTAATTTTAGGAAAGGAAATATATGATACCAGATAAATTAAAGCCAGGCGATGAAATTAGAGTAGTTGCGCCGGCGCGCTCAGCAAGTGATATTGATGAGAGAGTTTTAGATCAAGCAAAAGCGGCGTTAGAGTCACTTGGACTAAGGGTTTCGTTTAGTAAAAATGCTTTTTCCCGGAGTCAGCGAGGCTGCCCGACGGACGACGAAAAGGTCGAAGATTTACACGAAGCGTTTGTGGACAGTAATGTGAAATGTGTTTTGGCGGCTATAGGCGGGTTTAATTCAAATCAGTTGTTAGGAAAAATTAACTGGCAAATTATTAAAGACAATCCGAAGATTTTTGGTGGCTTTTCTGATATCACCGTTCTCAATCATGCGATTTTGGCAAAAACTGGGTTGGTGACTTATGCGATGCCAAATTTCTATTGTTTTGGTTTGCCGCCAGAAGCTAATTATTCGTTGGAGTATTTTCGGCGGTGTTTGCTTTCAGATCAGCCAGCAGAATTTGTCGTTCAACAATCGGAGACATTTTACGATCTTCCGTGGGACTATGACGAAGTTTCGCCGCGTCAAGCTTTGAAAAATAATGGGCCGCGAGTCGTGCAGAGAGGATCGGCTGAAGGAGTAATGATTGGCGGTAATCTTTGTAGCTTGAACTTGTTGAATGGTACGGAATATTTTCCGAAAATTGAAGGCGATATTATTTTGTGCATTGAAGACGATAGCTATGATTCAATCCCTGAAACAGTTGAACGAAATATTCAATTCTTAATGCAGCAGCCTTTCTTTCGTCAAGTAAAAGCAATTTTAGTTGGGCGTTTTCAGAGTGAATCTCGGGCGACCGACGACATGATTAGCGACATTATTCTTTCAAAGAACATCGATCCAAAAATTCCAGTGGTGGTCAATCTTGATTTTGGTCACACTGACCCGAAGTTCACGTATCCGGTTGGCGGTAAATGTAAGGTTGTAGCGGGAGATGGTGCTAAAATTGTCATTCGTTGTAGCAACTAGGCGACTTTTGGAGGGGTGCTTTAAGCAATTTTTCAGATGCCTGTGCTAAAGTAAAAAGAGGATAGTTGGCTAATGAGAATTTTA
>CALHZJ010000026.1 GCA_938041005.1 uncultured Candidatus Saccharibacteria bacterium
GCGTTTGAATGAATCGACTTAAGACCGTATCCAGGCGCGACCTCTTGTCAATATCGTAAATTTTATCGCGGTACAATTGGCTAATTGGCAACGGCAAATCTCGTCCAACGATATCCTTCACGTATAAAACTCCAACCAATTCCCCGTCAGATTGAACCGGAATTCGCGAATGTCCAGCGTGCTTAATTTGAGCTAGTAAAGTCGCGTCCAGTTCGTCATCCAAATCCACGACAAAAACTTCGCTCATCGGCGTAACCAAATCGCCAGCCGTCTTTTTGCTAAACTGTAGCGCTCCCGCAGCGATTCGGCTTTCGTCATAATCAACCGGACTATCCGACCTAACGGCGTGCTCGTGAATGATCTCCTCCAGCTCCTGATGAGAATATAATTGCGGCGTTTCCTTACCCAGCCAGCGATTCAACAATTTCGACATCGGCTTAGCAAGCGGCCAAAATAGCACGTAAATCACATCAAGTAGCCAAAAGAAATATCGCACAAATCGATATCCACGCTGCGAGAAAATCGCCTGCGGCAAAATCTCGCCAAACATCGTGATAAGAAGCGTCGCAATCAAGCCGCCAACCACGCCATTCGTCATATTGCCAAGCAAAATCGACATCGCGGTATTCACGCCGACGTTGCCAAGCAAAATACAAAAAATCAAATAATAACCGTCTTTTCGATATCGATACACTCGCGCCGCGATTTTGTCGCCCTGCCTGGCCTTTCGCTTCAAATCATCAGGTCGTGCCATCATTAAGCCGATATTCAGACCGGAAAATAGCCCAGAAAGCGCCAATAGAACAGCTGCCGCCAGCCATAATAAAATATCAGACATAATTACAACCTTTCACCCTTAACTGCAAATGAAACTAGCGTGTCAGAAAATAACTCCAATAAAAAATCCATATCTTTATATTATATCAAATTCTACCAGCCGCCGCCTCCGCCGCCGCCTCCGCCGCCGCCAGCGAATCCACCACCAGACGAACCGCCAGAAGTTGAAGAATAATCACTAGCATGACCAGCCGCCGTCGACAAACCGCTTAGTCCAGACGAAAACGCCACAGCATTGAACGCGCCTTGCCCAACATACCAATCTGGCGCCTCACCAACTTGCTCGTAATATTTGCCCATTTGCTTGCTCCAATTTTTCTCTTGCCCGAACAACACAGCGTAAGGTAAAACTCTTTCATATAATTTAACAAGTTGTTTTCCGTCGTTCACGTCAACAACTACTTTTTCCGCACCCTCAGGACTTTGTAGAATATTCAAGCGCTCAGCCTCAGCCACGCCGATATACATTTTCAATCCCTCTAAATATCGCCTCAAACTTAAACCGTCATCAGTCAGCGACCAACCTCTGGACGCGAAAGCAAGTACAATTGACATAACAAGGAACATCGGCGACAAAAGCAAAACAGCCAACACAAGAACTCGCTTAAACCATCCTCTCATTATTCGTTGCATCTCTGGATTTTGCTCGCATAAACCATATTTCTCTCTGGCTAGCGTCTCCAAATTTTTATCATCGTCACGCGTTCGCGTCATGTATTTTATATTATTTTGAAGATTTTTCAGATTTAGGCGTTGACCTGGCTTTGGAATAGATGGACTGTCGAACATATCCTGGACAATTTCAATTTCCTCGGCTTTAAGTTCCTGCAAATCTTTAATAATTTCAATCTCGTATTGCGCACCGCTAAACAGCGAAGATTTTTTCACTTCATAAATTTTAATATAATGCCGAACCGCCAGATCTAATAATTGCGCGACCTTTGGCAAGCCTTTAACCTTGAATAGATCGTATTTTTTCAAAATATATGTCGACATCAAAACACTAATATCCTCTGGCGGCAAATATTCCGGTGGAATCGGTTTTAATTCCTTATCTCTGCCAACCAGCCGCCTATATCGAATTATTAGAAAAATCACCAAAGGTGTCGCGATTGTATAAGCTAAAATCTGCATCAAATGCCAAATTCCAATCAACTTTTCCATCAGCGTTTCTTGATATTCAGAAAAAGTTCCACTCTTAAATCCAACCGCCACAGTTACGCCTTGTTGACGACTCAATTTATCTATTTTCGCAGTAATCTGGCTCTCATCTTCGCTCAAGTCGCATTGCGTCGTCGAACCTCGACTGCCGACATAACAAAAAGTCTTCCCTTGCCTTGCCGCAGCCAAAGATTCATCAAACTTCACAGAAATTTGCACATTTTCCATCGGAACACGCCATTCGTCACCGATCACATCCCAATAGAATTCATCACGTCCCGTATTACTGTAATTCTTAGTTACGTCACGCTGTGTAAACTTAATAATGTAAGTTTTCTCGCCTTTCACGTAAGTGTTTTTATTGCCAATCCTCAGCTCATCGTCATTCCAGGAATATTCAAGCGGCGTACCATTTTTATCAGTTACAGATTGCAATGAAAAATTCGTCGAGTGATCATCGTACCTCTTAACAAAAACTGGCGCGATTCCCCGATTTTGGTTCGGCGGAAAATTAGCAGTAATTCGCCAAGTAGTTTCCAATTTTGATCGATTATCAGAGTCGCGGCTCAGCGAATATTCAGCATCAAATTTTGTAACAGTAAAATTATCCGTCGAGCGTGCCGCAAACGCCATTTTGCCAGACCCGGCCAACAATAGCCCGACAGTTAGTAGACCCAAAAGAAAACGTTTCATGCTTTAATTATAGCAAAATTACAAGTTGACTTGCGGATAAATTGCCCGAGTTGTTTCGTCAATTTCGCTCTTAAGTTGCGGGAACGGCACACCTTCACGCGCCGTAACGCCCTCGAAAATCCAGAATACCCTTTCAGAATATCCCCAACCACAAGCCGGCGGCATTCCGTATTCCAACATCTCAACGTAATCAATATCAAGCATCATTGCTTCCTCATCACCAGCGTCACGCATTTGCTGCTGCTCAAGGAAACGATTCAATTGATCAATCGGATCATTAAGTTCAGAGAATCCATTGCCCAATTCCGAACCAGCGATCACAGGCTGAAAACGCTCCACCGTCTCTGGATTTTCCGGATTAGTCTTTGACAGCGGACTAATAAACTTCGGCGTGTTCACCAACCAAACCGGACCAGCAACATCTTTACGAATATTCTTCCATAATTTATCAATGCTGCGTGGAATAGAGTCAGTTTTTTCAACTTCCAAATTGTACTCTTTCAGCTTAGCAGCAACTTCTTCAATTGTCGTGTTATAAACGTCGATTCCGTAATGCTTGCGAATAACCTCAGCATAATCCCAAACTTCCCACTCGCCACTCATATCGACGTTGAACTTGCCCAATTGAAATTGCAGAGTACCAAAAGTCTTCTGGAGCACATCTTTATACATCGACTCCATGAAACGCATTCCCTGCTTCCAGTCCCAGTAAGCCGCGTACCACTCCATAGCAATATGCTCCGGCAAATGCTCGTCCGAATAATTTTCATTACGAAAACGCGGACCGAGGTCATAAACTTTCTCAAATCCAGCACCAATCAGTCGCTTCAATGGCAATTCGTGGCTAATTCGCAAATAAAACTGCTGATCGCCCAGCGCATCCATATGCGTCACAAATGGGTTCGCGTCCGCACCGCCAGTGGTGTGCTCCAAAACAGGAACATTAATCTCGATAAACCCATGACTATTCAAATAATCTCGCGTTGCCTGCCAAAACTTACTTCGACGAATAAATCGCTCGCGAACTTCAGGATTGACGTTCATATCAACATAACGTCGACGCAAGCGCTCTTCCTTATTCTCTAATTTTTCTGGCATTGGCCTTAACGATTTAGTCAACAATCTAAGTTCGCGTACACCAACGGATTTTTCACCCGTTTGTGTCGTGGTCATCACGCCCTTCGCCTCGATAAAATCGCCCGTGTCCAGCAATTTAAGCTGCTTCATACCAAGCACGCCGCGCGCAGCGTCTAATTCCGCCACGTCATCGCGCTGCAGATAAAGCTGCACATCGCCAGATTGATCGCGTAA
>CALHZJ010000027.1 GCA_938041005.1 uncultured Candidatus Saccharibacteria bacterium
CGGAAAAGCTAGTTTTTCAGATGGACGGGCGTGTTAAGAGCGTTTATAGTCTGTTTAAGAAATTGGACAAAGTTGGTGATATCGATAAGATTTATGATTTGATTGCCCTGAGGATAATTGTCGACGATTTATCGACTGGATATTTGGTTCTGGGAATTTTACATGATATGTATCAGCCGATGTACGAGAGGATTAAAGATTACGTTGCCAATCCAAAGCCAAATGGCTATCAAAGTCTACACACGACCGTACAAACGCCAAGTGGGCAAATTGTCGAGTTCCAGATTCGAACCAAAGAAATGCACGAATACGCCGAGCGTGGATTAGCGGCTAGCTTCCATTATAATGAGCAAAAATTGACCGACGCCTATAAAAAAGGAAAAATCGGAACTATGCCAGCCGATTTGTCGTGGATTCGCGAACTTCAAGAAGCCGCCGCTCTAATTAGCGAAGGAAAGCGATTCGACTCCAACAAATTCCGAATGAAGTTGTTTTCTGATAGGATTTTCGTATATTCACCAAAGGGCGACATTTATGATCTGCCTCGCGGAGCGTTTCCCTTGGATTATGCCTACCGAATTCACTCCGACATTGCGGCGCGCGCAAGTGGATTTAAGATCAATGGCGTAATGAAGCCGTTCAATTACAAATTACAGCACGGCGACACAATTGAGGTCTTAACAAGCAAATCCGCTCGTCCAAAGCCAGATTGGCGGGATGTCATAATTACACCACACGCCAAAGATAAATTGCGCTTACAATTATCCCGCTCAAACGGCATCCTACAACAATTAACTGGCGGCGTTTCCTCGCTCTTTCGACACAAGTAACGCTCGCCAGTCTCTCGATTTTAATCAGCAATCAAACGCGATTTATTTTTCGTTCCAACGAGTAATTGATTCGCGGATAATTTGCTTTGCCCGTTCTACATCACCAAAGCCCTTGACTACTGTTGAGCCAGGCTTCTTCAAGTCCTTGTAGTGATTGAAATGGTGTTCAATTTGTTTCAACAATTGTGAAGGTAGATCTTCCAGTGAGTTGATTGCGTTGCCAGTGTTTCGGTCGTCGGCTGGCACAACGATAACCTTGTCGTCAACTTCATTGTCGTCAACGAACTCCAACACACCGATAACTTTTGCTTCCATAAAAATACCAGTCGTCAACGGTTCGTCGGTGATAATTAGCGCGTCCAATTCGTCGCCGTCTTCATCCAAAGTCTGTGGAATGAAACCGTAGTTTGTTGGCTTTGCAAAAATAGCTGGCTCAACACGGTCCAACTGCATCACTGCAAGCTCACGATTCCACTCAATTTTATGACTTGATCCCTGTGGAATCTCAACAACTACATTTACGATGCCGTTTTCAACGTCACCAGGTGTTAAAATTTGATTAAAATCTGCCATCTTTTTACTCCTCTCTGGCTTTTTCTTGTAAATATTCACGAATCTGCAGCGCTGCCACCGCACCTTCACCAACCGCCGAAGCGATTTGCATAGTTGCCCCCGAGCGCACATCACCAGAAGCAAAAACGCCAGGAATATTAGTGTGCAGGTGTTCGTCAGTAATGACGTGTCCGCCCAAATCCAACTCAACGTCCGAGTTTGTCAGGAATTGCGTGTTTGGAATTAGCCCGATAAATACGAATAACCCGTCGGCGGTAAATTCTTTCTGCTCGCCGTTTTGGGTCGATTTAACGCCGTAAAACTTATCGTCCTTGACAATAATTTCATCAGTCGTTGCACCGATGTGAACGGTAATTTTTCCATCATCGACATACTTCTGCAAATCTTTTTGCAAAATATCACTGGCGCGCAATTTACTGCGAACCAACAGATCAATATGACTAGCGTATCGCGTCAAAAATATCGCCTCTTGCACGGCAGAATTTCCACCGCCGACAACGATTAGATTTTTATCACGATAAAACGCACCGTCGCAAGTCGCACAGTAATGCACGCCTCGGCCATACAATTCATCTTCGCCCGGAACACCTAATTTGCGATGATTTGAGCCAGTCGCTAGCAAAACTGACTTCGCGCGAACAGATTGACCGTCAATTGTCAGCTCCAACTCGCCATCAACTTGCTTCAATTCCGTCACGTCGCCATACTCAATCTTCGCACCAAATCGCTCCGCCTGTTGTTGCAATTCAGATGCCAATTTCATTCCCGTAACGCCCTCAGCAAATCCAGGATAATTGTCAATTTGATCAGTAATCGCCGCCATTCCGCCAACCACGCCACGCTCATATAATGTCGTATCAACGTCTTCGCGCGACAAGTAAATCGCCGCCGTTAACGCGCTTGGTCCAGCGCCAACAATAACAACATCTTTAGACATTGAAACCTCGCGATCGATAATATTGCTTCATCACTTCTGGCATTTCTGGCTCTGGAATATCGGCTGGCTTTTCAATAGCCATCACCACGAACTTAAGTGGAGAATTTGCAGGAATTTTATCGCCCTGAGCTTTGTCGCCATAAGCCTTGTCAGCTGGAATTGTTAGTTCGCGCACGCCGCCAATTTTTATACCAATCAAGCCCTCTTTCCAACCCTGAATGACTGCAGTATTTGCCGGGCCATCCATATTGAGCGGAGCTTTCAATTTACCGTCAGCGATTGATTGATCAAAAATCTCACCCTTAGCGTTCCAACCAATATAGTAAACTGCTAGTTTGGTGTCGTCCTTAACTTCAGCGCCTTCACCCTCGACCAAATCTTCCTTAACAAGCTCTTTCACATCACCAGCTTCAAACGCACCAACTCGTGAGCTAAACCCAGAAAACTTGCCGTAATATTTTTGGCTCAATTCATTAGCCTGAGCCTCTACTTTCTTTTTTCGCTCGTCAGTAGCCTTGGTGTATTCATCCTGAGCTTTCTTAAACGCGGCTTGGTCTTTGGCTTCATTTCCAGGCGCCACCATCATAGCGACAAATCCGCCAACGGTCCCCAAAAACATCATGCCGGCAATAACCCAAATACCTATTCTCTGGCCTTTTGTAGTTGCCATATTCCTCCTTTATTTACCTTTCAATTATAGCAATTTTTATCAAGCGCAACAAATCACATTAAACCTGAGCGGCGTCGAATTCTTCCGCAGCCATCGCGGCAATCTCCTCAATAATCGGCGCAATGTCTTTATCTTCCAGCGTCCGCTCAGCGCTCGTAAACTTTACATTCAAAGTTACAGTTTTTGTCGAATCGTCATTTTTTGGCTGATATATCGCAATCGGCGTTATGCTAATTTGTAACTCACCGTGTTTTTTCGCAACTTCTTCAGCGCAAGCATAAACCTTCGCATAATCAACATTCGAATCCATTTTCAATGAAATATCTCTGGCGGTCGACGGGAATCGACTTAACGGCTGGTAATTATAGCCCTGATTTTTACTCAGATTTTCCTGCAATTTTTCAATATCAATAGAAAACGCTGCCGTGTAATCTGGCAATTTGAAGTTGCGTCGGGCAGACTGAACCAGCTCGCCAACAATTCCCAAATTGTCACCGTTCTTCGCCACAATCCAAGCGCTGCGTTTCGCATCAAATGACGCTGGAACGTCGCTGTCAGATTCCGCAATCTTCACAAAATCAACCTCAATGCTCAAATCCTTCATCAGCCTTTCAGTAATTTTCCTCACCTTGTAAAACGGCGCGCCAGCTTGAGGTTTTTTATTCGCATAAACTCCGTCAATGAAAGTCTTTTCAATCGGCAAATTCTCATCGTTAAATCCTAATTTCTTATCGTGAATTTTGCCAATTTCAAACAACATAAATTCGTCATGCCCAGATTTTATATTGGCGTGAACTTTATCCAACAAACTCGGCAAAATGCTAATTCGGTAATATTGCAAGTCTGGACTAAGCGCATTACTCAAGCGATACGCACGGCTCGGATCTTGCTCGGAATTTTTCAAAACTCGCTCATGGACAAAGCTATACGTCAAAACTTCGTTTGCTCCAGACCTAGACAAACTTTGGCGAATTCTCTGTTTCAATTCACGACGCTCATTCTTCGGCGCAGGCTTAATGCTTCGCTCTGGCAAATGACGCGGCAATCTGTCAAAGCCGTATAATCGCCCAACTTCCTCAACAATATCCTCAGGAAGCTCAATATCTGTTCGCCAAAATGGACTGTAAACCATCACGCCAGCTTCGCCATATTTATTACCATCGTCAACGATAAATTCAACGTTCTTTAGTAGTGCTTCAATCTCATTCTCGGCAAAGTCAACACCCAGACGTTCTTCGACAAACCTTTTAGGAATCAACAATCCACCGTACCAGTGCTTACCATCGACCAACACTTGTCGCAATGAAGAATGATTCTTAAATAGCATAGGACTAGCTTGCTCACCACCAACCATACCAATTAGCCACTTTAAGACAGGGTCAATTTGTGCTGGCGATTGCCCCTTATTAAACCTAGTCAGGGCGTCGGTGAAAATTCCGTGGCGCATAGCCGTGCGACGTAGCGCGTACATATCAAAATTGGCACATTCAAGGACAATGTTCTTCGTTTCAGCCGAAACTTCCGTATCAACACCGCCCATAATTCCAGCTAGCCCAATCACACCTTCACCATCAGCAATCACAATATCGCCAGCCGTCAATTCATATTCCTTGCCATTAAGCAAACCGACTTTTTCGCCATCGTGCGCCATTCGCACACCAAGTTTATGTCCACGCAACTTGTCATAATCATAAGCGTGAGTCGGCTGCGCCGTCATAAACATCACATAATTCGTTGCGTCAACAATATTGTTAATTGGCTTTCCGCCCATTGCGACTAATTGACATTGCAGCCACAACGGGCTTGGATGAATATCTACATTTTTTATAGCAATCACAGAGAATGCGGACGCAAGCTCATCAGCTTCATTAAACACTTCAAGCTCTAAGCCATCGCTATCTGCGAATTCTTGAATAGCATTATACCAGTCAGGACTATTAAACTGCTGATGAAAAATGCCAGCAATTTCGCGCGCCACACCGAGTTGCCCAAAACAATCCGGCCTGTGTGTAAACATCTTATTCTCAATTTCCAGCACGTAATCGTCCAGCCCAAACACTTCCGCAAAGCTCACGCCAACCTGAAGTGTAACGCCCGCCGGAACATCACGCTCATCGATCTCAATAATTCCCTCGTGATCCGTACCAATCGCCAGCTCATCAGCCGCCGCCAGCATACCTTGGCTCAGAATTCCACGAAGCGGTCGCGCGTCCAATACAAACGGCTCAGTGTCGTCAAAACTTGCCGGAACGGTGCTTTTTGGCGGCAACCAAATTGCCCACATATCAGCATGAACATTCGGCGCACCGCAAACCACTTGCACATAACCATTGTCATCCCTTGGAACATCCGCTACGTCACCATCGTCAATTTTAGTCACACTCAAACGATCCGCATTCGGATGCTTTTCACACTCAACAACTCGCACAATGCGCGCGCCACCATATTTGGCTTTCAGGTCAATAACTTCCTCGACACCACCAAGCTGTTGATTGACACGCGACACCAGCTCATCAACTGGCGGCAACTCAAAATTAATCAATTGTTTTATAAGATTTAAGCTAACTTTCATACTGATATAATTATATCATTTTACTGGCAAGTAATCGACCTTAGAAAATCCGCGGTGCAAATTAACAATTATCAAAATATATAGCACAATTAGTTGACATCACGTTCTGCTATTGATATATATATATATATTAGCTTTTGCAATCGTAGAAGCCGGCGTTTCGCCCAAAGCTATTGGGCTTGAGACGTCCCACTTTGCGGAGAATAGCTTTTCTCTGCCCGGCTCCAGAAGGAGTTATCATGGAACAGTTCGGCTAGTTCGACGGAAAAGAAGCGAGAATCCAGCGATCCGGAGGGATGATCAACGTCTACTACGGCGGCAGGTTTGGCAATATCCCTGGTGATGGCCATGGTCATGTTAAGGCCACTGGTGGCCCACTCGGCGAGAATATCGTGTTCTGGCGACTGCCTGACAGCGAGGGAGGTCATGTGCTCGTGGATAATAAGTTTACGATCATGAATGGCAACGACCTGCGCCTGCGAGATCACCTCACCGGACTCTTCTGAACCATATGACCTGGACATGTCATAAAACTGTCCACTTCTCATATTTAAACTGATACAATTAATTACTGAAATATGAAAAATAGCATCGGCATCACAATACCAGATTTTATCACTCAAGCCTTTCCTTTACTTAATGAAGTGACATATGTTCGTGAATTTGCTTCTTTCATCACGCTATATCCAGATGCGGTCTATTATCTATTTCAAACAACAGCTAGTCAGTCGCTCATACTTGTAGCGATTGACTATCCTGACCCAATGGATGAGAGCCAACAAGTAAAGAAAATATCTGGTGGTTTTGAGCTTGAATTCACACATCTCATCAAGCCATATGCCAATGACCAGCACCTCAGAATCTGTCCAAATGATGAAGTAGAAGAACTATTTTTCGTCTCAGACCCAAATGGTCGTTGCCACTATTATCTGGCAGCAGTCAGACAAAATCTGAATTGGTAGGTTTATGTTGACTTAGCGCTTCTAAGTTCGAGAAGACCCCACCCTGGTAGCATAAAGATACCTGAGTAGGATTACTACCTTGTTATAATAAATCTATGATTCACAAGCTATACTCTGCCTACGATTTACCAGCAGACCACGACACGTGCCACTTGTTTGAACATCTGATTATTAGGCGATTCTTAAAGGAAACGGAAAAAGTTGGCGGTAACCGAGCTTTTGTTGGAGAGTTGGATGGCGCGACTAACGAAAACTATAAACGTCGCAAACATGAACGCAATCCTAAAACAAGTAAAGGCGACGATAGTCCTGGATTATTAGCTCTAGCTAATTTTCTAGTAGAGAAAAGATCATGAAAAGAAAATATTAACGCTGCCAATACGCAAGCTTACTTACAAACCCTAAACCCAATACCAATCACTCCATAAATCTTTTGGTCTTCAATAGAATAAAATTCAGAAAT
>CALHZJ010000028.1 GCA_938041005.1 uncultured Candidatus Saccharibacteria bacterium
CAATTTATGAAATCTTTGCAACGATTGGCGTCTAGTGCGACTGACGAACAGCAGTTTATTTTGCAAGAATTGCAGTTATGGCTGGAATCTGTTCTGCCTTCTGTTGACGCCTGAAATGCGGTTATGCTAAATTTGAAACAATTAGATAAAAAGTGGAATATTAATTAGGTAATTTAATTTAAGGAGGGTGGCTCTGATGTCATTTAAGAGTAGGGGTCATAAACTATATGTGGGTGTGATGGTGTTTATTTCCATGTTTGCACTTTCTTTGTCTGCAATATTAGCACCGTTAGCCAGGGCGGAAAATGCGCCGCTGTATACTTGGAGGGATATAACTATACCTGGACAGGGGGATATTTCGGAGTCGCGCGTTAGTCCTGACGGATCAAAACTTTTTGTCTTGCGTAGAGATTTGGCTAGCGGTAGTGTTAATCTTCTGGTCTCTGCGAATGATGGTGCAAGCTGGAGCACTTTTGCTGCACCAGAGGGTGCAAATGGACTACTAGTTAGCTCCGATGGCTCTAAGTTGGTCGTAAAGGGGAAATATGGTGAAAATGCCATCTATGTTTCTACCGATGGTGGTCGAACTTGGGTTAAGCGTAATTCGTCTGTTCCTTATACTGCGCATGTATTGATGAGCCCAGACGGCTCCACGCTGGTCATGTACTTTGAACATAGTCTCTATAATGATCCTATGGCAGTATCTACTGATGACGGAAATACTTGGGTTCCAAAGGGAGATGAATATCCCGACTATGTCTTTAATGGCGGAAAGATGGCTCGCCGGAGTAATGACGGTACATTACGACAATCTACCGACTATGGCATGACTTGGTCTACGATTGGGAGTTCTGCTGGTCGTACTAGTTTCAGTTCTGACGGCAAAAGTGTGTTCGACGGCTTTCATACGTCTATAGATGGCGGCGCTAACTGGGTTCAGTTGCCCGAGTATCCTATAGACGACATACGTAATGTTGTGTTGAGCGGCATTAGTAACGACGGTAAAAAACTATTTGCTACATTTGATGGCACCCCAACTGTACCGGTTTTTGTATCTCCAGATGGAGGTAAAACTTGGCAGAAATGGGGTGACGAGGGGGTTTCTTCTTTCTCATCCGTTTCTATGTCTGCTGATGGTTCTAGAGTATTCGCAACATCACAATTTACAGATCCAGATTATAAGTCCGTCTATCGCCTAGCAATCCTACCAAGACCTCAGCCCGTAACTCCCGGTGGTACCGGTACAGGTACAGGTGGAACTACCACTCCAGCAACTCCTACCACTCCATCCACAGGCTCTTCGTCTTCGGGCGTTTCAGCTACCTCAACGCTACCGTCCACTTCCAGTAAAAAACCAGAAAAATCATCATCAAACCTTGCTGAAACAGGAATCTCTGTTTGGGTGGTCGGTGGATTAGCTGTTGTGGCTGTCGCGGTTGGCGGATTAGCATTGAGAAAACGACCGTAAAATTAACTCATAGACGGAGCGAGCTTTTGTGCTTCGACTTCATGATCAGGATTGCTCTTTTTCGTACTGGAAAGTAGATAAATTGATAATAAAATAAGCTCGCTTTTTTGATTTGGTGTAAAATAGCGGATTTTTCTATTGATTCGTCGTTGTGTAATTTCGCTGGCAATATCAATGGACTTCCAAAACAGGACAGAAAGTGATTCTCTGAGGATGATTGCCAACGGTACGATAACCGCCCAGAAAATAACCATTAAAATTGCTGGCAGGCTGATGTTCGTGAAGGGGATTTTTCCTAGGAAAAAGAAGAAAAATAGCTGGTCGATCACAAAAGGCGCGAGTAGTATCGCTCCGATGATCATAATTAAGTAAATGCCCAGCTTTCTCATAGATCTAACTGTAGCAAATAAGATATTGACTTGCAATCATAAGCGTAATGTGTTTTAACTCTGATTTGCGTCGATATTTGGACTGGAAAAAATTGTCAAAAACCTGTATAATATAGCGGTTATGACAGAGGTAATTCGTGTTAAAGGTGCTCGTGAGCACAATCTGAAAAATGTAGATATTGAGATTCCGCGAGATCAGCTGGTGGTGATTACTGGGCTTAGTGGTTCTGGGAAATCCAGCCTGGCATTTGACACAATTTACGCTGAAGGTCAGCGTCGCTACATGGAGAGTTTGAATTCTTATGCGCGCCAATTTTTGGGTACAATGGATAAGCCTGATGTTGATTCGATTGAAGGGCTTAGCCCAGCGATTTCGATTGACCAGAAATCGACCAGCCGCAATCCACGTTCGACCGTGGCTACGGTGACAGAAATTTATGATTATCTGAGGCTTTTGTTTGCGCGAATTGGCGTGCCGCATTGTCCGATTTGTGGCAATGAAGTGACGCGTCGCACGACTGAGGTGATTATTGATGAGATTCTGCGACAATTTGTCGATAAGCGAATTTTGCTATTGGCGCCAATTGTTAAGAATAAAAAAGGTGAGTTTGCGCATATTCCGGAGCAATATCAGCGGCTTGGTTATGCCAGGGTTCGCGTGGACGGCGTGGTGTACGCGCTGGATGAATTTCCGGAGTTACAAAAAAGCTACAAGCATAATATCGAGCTGGTGGTTGATAGGTTGGCGTTGACGGCGGAAATGCGATCTCGACTAAGTCAGAGCGTTGAGCAGGCGCTGGATTTGGGTCAGGGAGTTATCGAGGTTTTGGACGCGGATAATGATGAAGTGAAGACATTTTCGCAGAGATATGCTTGTGTTGATCATCCTGATGTCGATATTCCAGAGCTGGAGCCGCGATTGTTTAGTTTTAACGCGCCGCAGGGAGCTTGTCCTGTGTGTACGGGTTTGGGGTCGAGGCTGGAGGTTGATCCAGAATTGGTCTTTAATAACAATTTGACAATTTCTGAAGGGGCAATTCGACCTTATAATCGAATGAATTCTGACGCTTGGAATATGAAGCGATTGGCGTCTGTTGCTGAAGCTCACGGATTTAGCTTGAAAGTTCCCGTAGGCAAGCTTTCTGATGATGCTAAACATAAAATATTATACGGAACTGGCGACCAAAAATATCGCGTTGATTTGGGTGGCGGTCGGCATTATGATACGACTTATGAGGGTGTTATTCCTAATCTGGAGCGACGCTGGAAAGAAACTGATAGCGATTTTATGCGACGAGATATTGAGCGATTTATGCGCGAGAGGGATTGTTATGCCTGTAAAGGTGCGCGCCTGAAACCTGTGGTTTTGGCGGTGACGGTTCATGAATTGAATATCGTTGACGTGTGCGATTTGAGTGTTGATGACGCGTTGGATTTGTTTGACAATAAGCTTCAATTGACTGAGCAAGAAATGACGATTGCTCGCTTGATTGTGAAGGAAATTAAATCTCGTTTGGCATTTATGAGTAATGTTGGGCTGAACTATTTGGAACTAAGTCGAGCAGCTAACACGCTTAGCGGTGGCGAGGCGCAGCGAATTCGCTTGGCGACGCAAATTGGCGCTGGACTTCAGGGTGTGCTTTATGTGCTGGACGAGCCGTCAATTGGACTTCATCAACGCGACAACGACAAGTTGATTGATATGCTGAAGCGCCTTCGTGATTTAGGAAATTCTGTGCTGGTGGTTGAGCACGACGAGGACACGATTCGTCAGAGTGATTTTCTGGTTGATATGGGACCGGGAGCTGGTGTGAATGGCGGTCAAGTAGTGGCGATGGGGACGCCTGAAATTGTTGCGAAAAATGAGAATAGTATAACGGGTCGCTATTTATCTGGGGCGGAAAAAATTGCCGTTCCTAAAAAGCGCCGCAAAGTTGTGAAAGATAGAAAGTTGATTGTCCGTGGCGCTCGCGAAAATAATCTTAAGAACATTGATGTGGAATTTCCTTTGGGGTTGATGACTGTAGTGTCTGGTGTTTCTGGTAGTGGAAAGTCGACGCTCGTGAATGATATTGTGGCGCGGGAACTAGCGGCGGAACTTAATCGCGCAACGACGGCGCCAGGACTGCACGACGCTATAGAAGGCGTGAATTTGCTTGATAAGACGATTGTCATAGATCAGTCGCCAATTGGTCGAACGCCGCGCTCTAATCCAGCAACATATACTGGGATTTTTACGCCGATTCGCGAGCTTTTTGCCAGCACACCCGAGGCTAACGTTCGAGGCTATAAATCTGGGCGCTTTAGCTTTAATGTTAAGGGCGGTCGCTGTGAAAATTGTCAGGGCGATGGTGTGATAAAAATTGAAATGCACTTTTTACCGGACGTTTACGTTCAATGTGACGAATGTCACGGCAAGCGTTATAATCGCGAGGCGTTGGAAATTAAGTATAAAGACAAGACGATTGCTGATGTTCTGGATATGACGATCGATCAAGCGGCGGAATTTTTTGACAGTGTGCCGAATATTGCGCGAAAACTTCAGACATTGGTCGAGGTTGGGCTTGGCTATATTAAACTTGGTCAGCCAGCAACGACTTTTTCAGGCGGTGAGGCGCAGCGAATTAAATTGGCAACGGAACTTTCCAAGCGTTCCACTGGAAAAACTATGTACATTCTGGACGAGCCGACCACCGGACTTCATTCTGCTGATGTAAAGCGACTGTTGGGGATTTTGCAGCAATTGGTTGAAGGCGGCAATAGTATGATTATCATTGAGCACAATTTGGATGTTATAAAGTCGGCTGACTGGATAATTGATATGGGTCCAGAAGGTGGAATTGGCGGCGGTACCGTTGTGGCTTGTGGTACGCCTGAAGATATCGCCAAGGTACCAAATTCGTTCACTGGCAAATATCTGAAAAAGATGCTTTAAGATTATTTTTTACGCTTGGTTTTCGAGAGGAGAACCGACAATTGTTTTCTTAATAAAGCGCGAGTATTTGGTTGTTTCAAAGCATGAATAACCATCGGCGAGACGGACAGAAAAATGATGAGAATATCAATCAGGCTCATATTCAATCCGTTAAAGACTATTTAAAAGGGGAAGTTGGTCAAGAAACAGTTTTCTTACCAAGCCGTGTGGTTCTTCAGGATTTTACAGGAGTTCCAGCTATTGTTGACCTTGCGGCAATGAGAGACGCAATGGTTGAATTAGGAAAGAATCCTGAACTAATTAACCCAGAAATTCCAGTGGATTTAGTAATTGATCATTCTGTTCAAGTAGATTTTCAAGGAAATGAAGAGGCTTTTCTGTTAAATTCAAAAAAAGAATTTGAACGTAATCGTGAACGTTACGAATTTTTAAAATGGGCAGAGCAATCTTTTGATAACTTTAGAGTAGTCCCTCCAGCAACAGGTATTATTCATCAAGTTAATATTGAATATTTAAGTGAAGTAATTACCGAAAAAAATGGCGTTTTATATCCAGATAGTGTTTTTGGTACAGATAGTCATACAACAATGATTAATGCCCTTGGTGTTCTTGGTTGGGGAGTAGGAGGAATTGAAGCAGAAGCAGTGATGCTAGGAGAGCCTAGCTCATTGCCTGTTCCAGAAGTAGTAGGAGTTAGATTAATAGGTAAGTTAGGAGCATTTGCTACTGCAACAGATTTAGCTTTGACAATCACAAAAATTTTACGAGATGAAAAAGTGGTAGGAAAATTCGTTGAATTTTTTGGAGAAGGACTAAAAAATTTAAGTTTAGCAGATAGAGCGACAATTTCAAATATGGCTCCTGAGTATGGTGCCACCTGTGGATATTTTCCGATTGATAATGAAACTTTGAAATATCTTCGAGCGACAAACCGTTCTGAGGAAGTGATTGCGCGAGTAGAAACCTATGCAAAGGCAAATAAGTTATTTTATGACGAAAAACATGAACCATACTACAATAAGATAATTAATATTGATTTAAATGAAGTAGCAACACGATTATCAGGTCCCTCTCGTCCCCAAGATATGCTTGAATTGTCTGAGTTAGCAACTAACTTTGAAGACTTTGCTAAAAAACAAAAAACTCTGAAAGAAGAGGATGGAAAAATTGCAATTGCCGCTATTACAAGTTGTACCAATACGAGTAATCCACATGTTATGATGATGGCGGGATTACTTGCAAAAAATGCAGTAGAACAAGGACTTGCGGTTTCTAGCTGGGTTAAAACTTCATTAGCTCCTGGTTCAAAAGTTGTTACCTCTTATTTAGAGAAGGCGGGTCTTCTTCCTTATCTTGAAACGTTGGGATTTTATGTAGTAGGATATGGCTGTACAACCTGTATAGGTAACTCAGGGCCACTTTTAAGTGAAATGGAAACGGAGATTAGAAATAAAGAACTGATTGCAACGAGTGTTTTAAGTGGCAATCGAAATTTTGAAGGTCGAATTCATCCATTAGTGAAGGCGAACTATCTAGCAAGTCCTCCATTAGTAGTTGCGTATGCTTTGGCGGGTT
>CALHZJ010000029.1 GCA_938041005.1 uncultured Candidatus Saccharibacteria bacterium
GGGCCTACCGCCCGGATCTGTAAAGAAACACTTTAGCTAAATGCTTATTTTAACCTGTAGTGTTATATTGAAGTACCGAAACGGTACAACATGAGTATATACAACCAGAGCAATATTGTAAACCCCAAAAGTAAGAGATATACTGAAAATAATTAAACAAGGATATTATAATGAAACAATCATATTCTATAGGTCTAGACATCGGTACAGGTAGCGTAGGATGGGCAGTCATCAACGAAGATTTCAGACTGCGCAGACATAAACATCAGAACATGTGGGGAGCAAATTTATTTAATGAAGCCCAAAAGGCTGAGCTAAGACGCTCATTCCGCTCATCACGTAGAAGGCTCGCCAGAAGAAAGAGACGTATCACGCTATTGCAACAAATATTCAATAATGAAATCTGCAACGTCGACCCTAATTTCTATCTACGTCTGACAGAATCCATGCTCTATATAGACGACAAAAGTTCGTCCTTAGACCTTGACGCCAACATATTATTCTCGGATCACACATTTACAGATAAGACGTATAGGGAAAAATATCCGACAATTTACCACTTGCGCAGCGAACTATTTCACAACCCAGAAAAACAAGATATTCGCTTAATTTATTTGGCATTACATCACATTATTAAATATCGCGGCAATTTCTTGATCGAAGGAGGAGTAGACGGCGTAATTTCGTCATTCGATAGCCAAAACTTGCAAAAATTCATGGAGCTTATTGGGGCTGGAGATAAAGAAGCTAAGCAGATTAAGTCCATCTTACTGAATCAATCTCAAACGCGAAAATCTCGAAAATTAAGTATAATTCAGCTACTACAACCTTCTGCTGACAATAAAAGCATTATAAGCGAAGCTGTCGGTGCAGCAATTGGACTAAAATGGAATGCAGAGAAATTATTTGATGACAAATCCCTTGAAATAAAAGGAGAGTTCTCTGATAAGAATTACGAAGATCAGCGAGACGACATAGCTGCAGCAATCGGCGATGATCGATACGATTTGATAGAAACCTTAGAATCTGTCTATCAGTGGACAATTTTCAGTCAGTTTATCAGGAAAGATAGCTGCCTGTCTGATATCATGGTCGAAAAGTATGACGCTTACCGCCAGGATTTATCAGACCTCAAAGGGCTATTCCGAGATTTTCTCTCTGAAAAAGAATATAAATCATTCTTTCATGGAGATACCGCAAAATTTGAACAATACAACGCACACAAAATTGACGCAAAAGATCTATCTGACTCAATCAAAAAACTCTTAAGTGAATCGGCTAAAGATGATGCGCGATATCAAAGATTTGAAAAACGAGCAGAATTGGGTGAATTTTTATCCAGACAGCGAATACGCGACAATGGCGCCATACCACACCAAATTCATCAATACGAGCTTGAGAAAATTATCGATAATCAAGCAGCTCATTATCCATTCTTGGCGCAAAATCGTGATAAGATTATTAGCATTTTCACATTTAAATTGCCGTATTACATCGGACCATTAAAAACGGGTGGCGATTTTGCCTGGTCAATCAAAAAGAAAGACGGCGTAATTTATCCGTGGAATTTTAATGAAATCATAGACGACGAAGCTTCAGCCGAAAAATTTATCGAGAGAATGCGCAACAAGTGTACATATTTACCAGATAAAGATGTACTTCCTAAGAATTCATTACTTTATCAAGAATATGAGTGCCGAAATGAACTAAAAAATGTAACAGTTAACGGAAAAAGGTTAAGCCCAGATATCCAAAATCGCATAATTGACGAGCTATTCACGAAAGAATATTCCGTTAACTATAAAAAGCTTGCAAAATACCTTTACGATAATCAAATATACAACACTAGTTCGCTAGTTATTTCCGGAACAGCCGACGATAAATCTTTCATGTCGTCACGAAAATCATACATAGACTTTACTAATAAAATTGGGATTGAAATTACGCCAGAAAACAAAGCAGCAATTGAGGAAGTAATAAAATGGATAACCCTGTTCGAAGACAAGAAAATCCTGTCAAAAAAACTACAAAAATATAGTGACATTTTTAGCAAAGACCAGATCGATAGTATTTTGAAGCTAAAATATACAGGCTGGGGAAGGTTATCCGGCGAACTACTTGACGGAATTACAGCACACACTCGTTATGGGAAAATGACAGTTATTGAGGTAATGCGTCAATGTTCTGACAATTTTATGCAAATTATCCAAAGTGACCGATATGAATTTAAAAAAATCATAGAAGATGCTCTTTTGAAAGATGCTAACCCAGAAATCACTTATGATGATATTAAAAATCTCGCAGCCTCGCCGGGAATTAAGCGCGCCCTCTGGCGAAGCATTCGGATTATAGATGAGATTGTCGATACAATCGGCTATGGTCCGAAATTGATTAGCATTGAAATGGCGCGAAGTGAAGAGGATAAGGTCAGAACAAAAAATCGATATTCTCAACTAGAAAAGATGTACAAAGAATTATACGGAAGAGAATATAATAAATCCGATATAAAACCTCAACTAGAAAATTATAAAGATTGCCTTGATAAGAAAAAATATTACCTGTATTTCTTACAAAATGGCAAATCTGCATACTCAGGTAAAAAACTAGACATTGAAAACGGACTTAAAGATTGCGAAATCGATCATATTTTACCGCGTTCATTGACAAAGGACGACTCTCTAGACAACACAGTCTTGGTATTGCGAGAAGAAAACCAGCTAAAGCTTGACGACTATCCAATATCGCCCGACGTTCAAAAAAAGATGTTGCCAATCTGGATGTCTTTAAAAAACGCCAAGTTTATGTCGCAGCTCAAGTTTCAGCGATTAACTAGCCAGAAACAGCTATCAGACGACCAGATCTATGGTTTCATCAATCGCCAATTAGTTGAGACACGACAAATCACCAAGCACCTGGCTAGAATGCTAACCGAAAAATACAAAAACTCATCAACAGAGGTGTTTACTATTCGCGCTGGTATGAGTTCCGAATATCGCCGCATCCACGACTTACCAAAATGTCGCGAAGTAAATGACCTCCACCACGCAAAAGATGCCTACTTAGCGGCAACTCTAGCCCAATATGTAAAAGTTCGCTATCCAAAGCTTGATAAAGAGTTTGTCTACGGAGAATATAAGAAATTTAAATCCGACAAAAAGAAAAATAACAGAGAATACGGCAGCTTCATCTTATCGTCAATGAAATATGATTTTACTAACACAAATACTGGTGAAATTGTCTGGCAAAGTAAATCATCCTGCGAAATCATTAATAAAACGATGAAATACAATGACTGTTTGATTACGAAAAAAACCGAGATTGGTGATAGTCAATTCTATGATCAAACCGTCTACGGTAAAAACTCGGGCAAGAAGATGATAGCAAGAAAAGCTCACCTGCCAGTCAACAGGTACGGTGGATATTCTGGCAAAAAAGCAGCTTACTTTGCGGTGATCAATTATTTAAAGCAGTCAAACAAAAAAGAATCTCCCGTAACTGAGATAATCAGCATTCCAGCGCAAATATACACCTTAGAGAAGACTCACCCAGGATCGATAGATAAATATATCCAAGATAATTATAAAGACGCCGTAGTACTTCTACCAAAAGTACCAATCAACCAAAAAATTGAGTATGACGGTAACGAGCAATTTATAGTTGGCAGTAGCGAGGTTACTAACGCCAAACAATTAAAACTTCCTTACGATATCGAATATGCCATTGCAATAGCGCTAAAGCGCGGAATTCCACGCGTTACGATTTCAGAAGAACAAGCCGACGAAGATGATAAATTACGCGACAAACGCAATAGACAAATCGAAAAAAGGAATAAGGTTATTGATGGGATAAATCGCTTTTGGAAAGTTTACTCTGATAAGCTCGCTAATCAATATCAACAATTCGGGAAGGCGGGGAACAATGCTCGCAATGCAGCACCAGAATATGACAAACTATCAATAGACGATAAGATAGAGGTTATTAAACTAGTTCTGGTGGCTACGAGTGCCGGACCTGGTCGCGTAGACATGAAAGGTAGCGAGAAGAATCCTAAATTTCCAGAGTTAGGTCTACCGAATTCATTTGGTCGCATGTCAGGAAAGCCTATAAACCCCCTCAACGTTACCTTCGTCTACGAGTCTATAACTGGTCTACACTGTCGAAAGCTAAACGGAAAATCATTAGGGCATAAGCGTTAAGATATGTCTTGGCGAACCGTAATCGTCAAAAATCGCTGTAAATTAAGCTATAAAAATGATTATATGCTTATTACTAGCGACGGCAACGAAAAAACACTCCACATAAGTGAAATTGGCACTTTAATAATTGAAAATACCGCTGTTAATCTGACGGCTTATCTACTGTGCGAATTATCTCGCTATAAAGTCAAAGTGATATTCTGCGATCATCAGCGCAATCCGTATGGAGAGATAATTCCTTATTACGGGTCTCACAATGCAAGCAAACAGATGTCAAAACAAAGCCAGTGGTCGCAATCGGCCAAAAACAGTTTATGGAAAACAATCGTTACTCAAAAGATAATTAAGCAAGCCCAGACGATCTATAGAGAAACTGGCAATAGTTCCGCTTGCGAAGCACTAATGAACTTCGCCGCGAACGTATCTCCCGGA